>NZ_CAJSYK010000009.1:0-114984 GCF_910574135.1 Anaerostipes faecis
AATCGGCTTCGCCGCAAATTTTGAGCGATTTGTCAAGTGTTTTTAAAAAAAGTGGGTGATTTTTTTGAGATAGGGTCTGAAAGCCTTATAAAATCAGGGCTGAAGATTCCGAGAAGTTATAATAGATGAAAGGAGGATTAGCCGATGGAAATTGAAAGAGTCTGGGCAGTTTATTTCAGCGCTACAGATACAACGAAGAAAATTGTGACGGTTTTAGCCGGGGAGGCGGCCCGAACACTGCGTGCAGAGTACTGTGAATATGACTTTACGCTGCCTGCTTCAAGAAAGGATCTCCTTGTTTTTGGACCCCGGGATCTTGTGATCTTCGGGACGCCGGTATATGCGGGGAGAGTGCCAAATGTTCTGCTTGACTTTCTGAAAGAGTATATCAAGGGAAATCATGCCTGTGCGGTGCCGGTCACGGTTTACGGCAACAGAAACTATGACGATGCCCTGATCGAGCTTCGGGATCTTTTAGAGCAGAACAGGTTTCATACTGTGGCAGCAGCAGCTTTCGTGGGCGAACACTCTTTTTCGGATACCTTGGGCAGAGGGCGGCCGGATAACAGGGATGTGAGCCTTATAAGGGAGTTTGCATTCGGGCTCTGCGAACGTTTGAAGAGGACTGAAAAAGAAGATTACAGCCGTCCGGTATACGTAAAAGGGATCCGGAAGCCATACAGAGGCTATTACCGGCCCAGAGACAGAAAAGGAAAATTCATTGATATCAGAAAAGTAAAGCCCTTAACCTCCGGGGACTGTGACGGCTGCGGAATCTGTGCAAAAGTCTGCCCCATGGGTTCTATAAGGCGTGAAGATGTTGGGACAGTGGACGGGATCTGCATTAAATGCGGGGCCTGTATCAAGAAATGCCCGAGACATGCAAAATATTATGAGGATGAAGGGTATCTGTACCATAAGACAGAATTGGAAGAACAGTATACAAAGAGGGCTGAGCCTGAGATTTTTTTCTGAATACATAGTGGGAGGAACGGATGATTAAAAATGTGATATTTGATATAAGAAATGTTCTTGCAGATTTTGGGTAGGAGAGATTATTTTTGAGGCTGGGTTTTGAAGGAGAAGCATTTTATTCGCTGGCGCCGGAATATAAAGAGCAGATTGACCTGCTCTATGAGCGCATTCACGAGATGACCGAAGAATATTCTTATGCATCCGGAAGAGCCTGTCTTTATCGATGATATGGAGGAAAATATTACCGCGGCAAAACTATATGGATACGAAGGAATCGTATTTAAAAGCAGGAAACAAACAGAGAAAAAGCTTGCAGAGCTCAGCATCTGAAAATAAAGATTGTGCTTTTTATAGTTCGTTTATTAAAAAATATCAGGATATTCTCAGAGAATATCAAATTTCTCCGGAGCTGGTCCCGCTGGAGATTACGGAAAGCGTCATGTCAGAGGCTGAGGTGCTGCTGAGAAATATTATAGATGAATATCACAGCATTGGTTTTTCTGTGCTTATGGATGACTTTGGAACGGGCTACTTTTCCATGACGATGCTTGGCACCATGCCGATCGATGTGCTGAAGCTTGATAAAAGTTTGTGGACGATATCGGGGAGAGCAAAGGAGAGAAGATCGTAAGGAGCATTATTGATCTGTCGAGAGGTCTGGGTATCCGTCTCACGGCGGAGGAGGTCGAGACAGAGGAGCAGTACAAATTTTTGAGGAAACTGAAATGTGATGAAATCCAGGGATATTATTTTGCAAAGCCAATGCCGGGCGCTGATTTTCAAGCTTTATTGAATACTGACAAATAAAGTACAGAAAAATATACAATAATTTTAAAAAAAAATGAAATTTCCTCTTCCATTTTAGGGCCAGACGTAATATAATAGCAAAAGCGGGGCATGGCTCAGCTTGGTAGAGCGCGTGGTTCGGGACTACGAGGTCGCAGGTTCAAATCCTGTTGCCCCGACTGCTGAAAGCATCAGACGAAAGTCTGGTGTTTTTTCATTTCATAGGAAAGTTCTACGACCTTCCCTATGAAATAAAAACGCTCTGCGAGCTGTACACAGATGCATAAGGAAATTATTTGACTGCGTCAAATCGTATCTGGCACGCAAAGTTGTCAAGCCCCTCAAAGAATGAGGGGGTGGGAAGATGAGGTGGGCTTGACCACTTTGTCCTTTTGAAAATCCTGTTGCCCCTTGTTATCTTTTTTTTCACGTCGTATAATAGTATTTTGTGGGGCAGACTGTTTTCTGCCGTTCAGAACAGAGAAAAATAGGGAGAATTATTTTATATGAAGAAGAAAAAATTAGGCCTGCTGATCCGGCTGCTGATCGGTATCACAGCGGGTATGCTGATCGGCTCTGCCGGAGATATATTCGGCGTCGGGGATACGTTTATCTTTAAAGGCGTAATCCGTCTTTTTGTTACTTTTACTACATTGTTCAGTACATTTTTAAATTTTATTATTCCGCTGCTGATTCTTTCTTTTGTGGCCGCAGGACTGGCCGACCTGGGGAAGAAGGCCAATAAGCTGTTTGGGGTGACTCTGCTGCTCGCATACGCATCTACGGTGATCGCAGGGATCAGTGCATTTTTTGCGGGAAAGGCACTTCTTCCTTCCCTGATTCAGCGGATCACCGACAGCGAGATCCAGACCAGGTCTTTTGAAGCCATCTTTGCGATTCAGGCTGATCCGGTGTTCGGAGTTATGACGGCTCTGATCCTGGCGTTCCTTTTAGGACTTGGAATCGCAAACAGTAAAAATGATACGCTGCTGCTTTGTTTAAAGGATCTTCAGGAGATCATCACCAAGACATTAAACAAGATTATCATACCGATGATCCCGTTTTACGTGGCAGGGCTGTTCAGTAAAATAGCAGCCGAAGGGAAGCTGCTTCCGACCATAAAGATGTTTGTTAAACTGTATGTGATGATCCTGATCTTTCAGTGGCTTTACATTGCATTTCAGTTTTTGATATCCACACTGTTTACGAAAGAGAACAAGTTTAAGAATTTAAGAGGCATTGCGCCGGCGTATTTTACGGCACTGGGTACACAGTCTTCCGCATCGACGATCCCGGTAAACCTTGAAAGCAGTAAGGACAGCGGTGTGTCAGAAGATATTGCAGACTTTGTCATTCCATTATGTGCGACGATCCATCTCTCCGGAGACACGATCTGTCTGGTAATCGGTTCCATGGGTATTATGCTCGCCAACGGACTGACGCCGACATTGTCCATGTTTCTTCCGTTTATTTTTATGCTGGGTATTACCATGGTGGCGGCTCCGGGAGTTCCGGGAGGCGGAGTCATGGCGGCTCTCGGCCTCATCAAATCTATGCTTCATTTTACAGACCCGATGAGCCAGCTGATCATTTCTCTTCATTTTTCCCAGGACAGCTTTGGGACGGCCTGCAATATTACGGGCGATCAGGCAATCGCTTACATGGTCGACAGCATCGACAGAAAAAACGGAGAAAAGAAATAGGGAATGGAAAAAAGAAAGGAATTATTTACCAATAAGGATTTGAAAAAGCTGATCATTCCGCTGATCATCGAACAGCTTCTGACGGTAACCGTGGGTCTTGCCGACTCCATTATGATCTCCAGCGTGGGAGAGGCGGCGGTCTCAGGGGTGTCTCTGGTGGACAGCATCATGATTCTGCTCATCAACATGTTTTCGGCTCTGGCCACCGGGGGAGCCGTGGTGGCAGGCCAGTATCTGGGCCAGAAAAAGCACGTGATGGCCTGCAAGACCGCAGACCAGCTGATCTTATTTATTTCAGCCCTGGCTGCGGTGATCATGGCCGGCATTTATGCAATGAGAGGCTTTATCCTCCACGGAGTTTTCGGGGCCATTGAACCGGCAGTCATGCACAGCGCGGAAGTTTATCTTCTGATCGTGACGGCGTCGATTCCGTTTCTGGCAGTTTACAACGGATGTGCGGCCTTGTTCAGGACTATGGGGAATTCCAAGACAGCCATGCAGATGTCACTCTTTATGAATGCTGTCAATATCATAGGCAACGCTGTCCTGATCTACGGTGTGGGAATGGGCGTGGAAGGAGCGGCGATTCCTACGCTGGCATCCCGGGTAATCGCTGCGGCAGTGATCCTTGTGCTTTTGAAAAACAGGAATCAGGCAGTCCATATCAGCAGAAATTTTAATTTCAAGTTCAAAGGTTTTTTGGTCGGCAGAATATTGAAGATCGGTGTCCCCAACGGGGTGGAAAACAGCATGTTTCAGCTTGGAAAGATTCTTGTTTTAAGCCTGGTTGCCGGGTTTGGGACTGCATCGATCACGGCCAATGCAGTCAGCAACATGGTGGCTATGTTTGAGATCATCCCGGGAATGGCAGTAGGGCTTGCGGTGCTGACTGTTGTATCCAGATGTGTAGGTGCCAATGATTATGAGGCAGCCCGGTATTATACAAAGAAACTGTTAAAGATCGCCTACGCTTCCCTGATCGTGTTTAACCTGTTTATTGTTGCCATGCTTCCTGTGATCATCCGGGCATATCATCTGTCGCCGGAGACCGCGGCCATTACAAGAAAGATCTTGCTGTACCACACACTGTGCTGTGTGACGATCTGGCCTGTTTCCTTTACTCTGCCCAATACTCTCAGGGCTTCCAATGATGTAAAGTACACGATGGTCACCGCAATCATTTCTATGTGGATCTTTCGAATCTTTTTCAGCTTTGTCCTCGGGAAATGGCTTGGATGGGGAGTGTTTGGAGTATGGGTCGCAATGACACTGGACTGGGCGGTGCGGGCCGTGCTTTTCCTGATCCGGTACATAAAAGGCAAGTGGCAGTACAGGACGATTTAACTTGACAAGAACGAGACAATCGTGTAAATTAATAGGCATAAGCTATTGGTTTGATAGATAAAAGTTATTAATTCAGAACGAAAGCAGCAATATTGGGAGATTATCATGTCAGCAAAAGGTAAAATGACAAATACATATGGTTTTTCATTTTATTTCTGGGGTTATTATTTTAATCCCGGCTTTTTGCGCTACAATGAATCATCTCCTGAAATCCGGTAGAAAGATCCATCGGTAAAGATCATTTTTAGGACCTGTATTCTTGTAGTGGAATACAGGTCCTTTTTTATTTCATAGGAAAGGTCTACGACCTTTCCTATGAAATAAAAACGCTCCGCGGGTTGTGCACAGATGCGTAAAGAAATTATTTGCCTGCGGCAAATTGCATCTGGCACGCAAAGTTGTCAAGCCCCTCAAAGAGTGAGGGGTTGGGGCGTTGAAGTGGGCTTGCCCACTTTGTTCACCGGAAGACTGCATTGCAGCAATCGCAGGCAAAAATCTATTTCATTATCAAGGAGGAAAGGTACAATGATCATTATTTTAAAGAGTGGCGCCAGGAAGCAGCAGATAGAGGCATTAAAGGAGGAGATGGTATCCCAGGGCTTTGCCATTCATGAATCTGCAGGGATCAACACCCAGCTTTTAGGGCTGATCGGGGACACATCCAAGGTCGATGTCGACCATGTGATGGCAAATGATATTGTGGAGACCGTGCAGCGGATTCAGGAACCATACAAGAAGGCAAACAGGAAGTTCCATCCGAATGACACGGCTGTGGATATCGCGGGAGTAAAGATAGGCGGAGGAGAGTTTCAGGTGATCGCCGGTCCGTGCTCCATTGAGACGAAAGAGCAGATGACAGAAGTGGCACAGAAGGTAAAAGAAGCAGGAGCAGGTCTTCTGCGCGGAGGGGCATTTAAGCCGAGGACATCACCTTACGCTTTCCAGGGGCTCCACGATGAGGGGCTCAGGCTTCTGCTGGAGGCTAAAAAAGCCACGGGTCTTCCCGTGGTGACAGAGATCATGGATGCCGGCCATCTTCCTCTGTTTGAGGGTGTGGACCTGATCCAGGTGGGAACCAGAAATATGCAGAACTTTGAACTGTTAAAAGAACTTGGCAAGATAGATAAACCAATTCTTTTAAAGAGAGGAATGGCCTGTACCATTGACGAGTGGCTTATGAGCGCCGAGTACATCATGGCAGGCGGGAATGAGAACGTGATCTTGTGTGAGCGGGGGATCAGGACTTACGAGACCGCGGTGAGAAATACGCTGGATCTGTCCGCCATTCCGATGATCAAGAAGAAATCCCATCTCCCGGTTATCGTAGATCCTTCTCACGCCACAGGCATCCGTTTCATGGTAGAGCCTATGGCCCTTGCCGCCATTGCGGCGGGCGCCGACGGCCTGATGGTAGAGGTACACAACAATCCGGCCAAGGCACTTTGCGACGGCCCTCAGTCACTGACACCGGAAGGATTTGACCATATGATGCAGAAGGTGATGAAAACAAGAGACTTCTTTCAAAATTTATAATCTTTTGTTATACTGGTTCCAGACTTATTTGAAAAGAAAAGGAATCAGGACAAAGGAGCAGCAAAATGAAAGTAATCGTCGGACTGGGCAATCCCGGAAGACAGTATGAACGGACCAGACACAACATCGGCTTTGAAGCCATTGATTATATTGCCGGGAAAAACCAGATAGAAATTTCTTCAAAAAAGCATAAGGCGCTCATCGGAAGCGGATACTTAGGAGGACAGAGGGTACTGCTCGTAAAGCCGCAGACCTTTATGAACTTAAGCGGGGAGAGCCTTCGGGGAATCATGGACTTTTACAAACTGGAGCCTTCAGACTTTATTGTAATATTCGATGATATTTCTCTGGACGTAGGGCAGCTCAGGATCAGGAGAAAGGGCAGTGCCGGAGGCCATAACGGGATCAAGAGCATCATCAGCCATCTGGGAAGCATGGATTTTCCGCGGGTAAAAATAGGAGTCGGAGAAAAGCCCAAGGGATATGATCTGGCAGACTACGTGCTGGGCCATTTTTTAAAGAATGAACTGGAAATTTATGATGATGTGTTTCCGGATGTGGACAATGCGGTGAAACTTATGGTGATAGATGACATATCCGGGGCTATGAACCAATATAATAAAAAAGCGAGGAAGTAACCGCAGCAGAAAGTAAGGAATGAGACGTGTTAGATCATATTTTTGAGAATGATGCAGTGTTTGAACAGATAAAAACAGGCCTTGAGAACAATCAGGGCCCTGTTTTAGTGTCAGGATGTACGGACGGGGCAAAAGCCCATCTGGTCAGTGCACTGAGAGGAAAAAAGAAGCGCGGTAACTATAAGGTGATCGTGACAGCAGATGAGAATAAGGCCAAGGAGTGGGTGGAAAACTATCGGTTCTTCGGGGAAGACGCCGTCTACTTTCCTGCCAAAGACCCGCTGTTTTACAGCGCCGACATCCATGGAAATGCCATTGCAAAAGAACGGCTCAGGGGGATCGAGAGTATCATTAAAGGACAGGGAGGTGTCTTCGTCCTTTCTGTCGACGCCCTGATGGACCGGGTTGTACCCCTTGCGGAGATCAAGAAAAACCGGGTGATGATCAGCCTGGAGACAGAGGTTTCCGAGCAGGAGATTACGAAAAAATTTACCGCTATGGGATATGAGAGGACTCCATTTGTAGAGGCGGCCGGAGAATTTGCGGTCAGGGGCGGGATCATCGACATTTACCCGTTTACATCGGACTGCCCGTACAGGATTGAACTCTGGGGGGAGGAGGTCGATTCGATTCGCAGTTTTGATGCCCAGAGTCAGCGGTCCATTGAAGAAGTAAAGAGTCTGACGGTCTATCCTGCCACGGAGATTGTTTTAAGCGAAGAACGGATCTCACAGGGACTAAAAAAGATCGAGGCCGAGTATCAGGACTTGAAAGAGACGTTCCACAAAGCCTTTGAGACGGACAAAGAGGTCAGGCTCACGAAGGAATTTCAGAGGATCAGAGAAGAGCTCTCGGAACTTTCCATGCTCATCGGAGTAGAAGGATATCTTCCGTATTTTTATGACAGGCTGGTGTGTTTCCTTGACTATTTCCCGAAAAATACCGCGGTCTATGTGGATGAGCCGCAGCATGTGGAAGAGAGGGGACGGGGCTTTTTCCTGGAGTTTACGGAGAGCATGAAAAGCCGTTTGGAGGCCGGATATCTGCTGCCGGGGCAGATGGATACGGTAGCTTGTTTTGACGAGGCTCTGAACCGCCTGCTGAAACAGCCGGCCGTTTTCTTGGCTTCACTGGCATCTGAGGTGAAGGCTGCGAAGGCGGCAGACACATTTTTCATGGAGACAAAGTCTGTCCAGTCCTACAACAACAGCTTTGAGCAGCTGATCAAGGACCTGAGAAGGTACCAGAAAAAAGAATATCGGATTCTTGTTGTCTCCCCTTCGGTGACCAGAGCAAAGCGCCTGGCTGAGGATATGAGAGACAGCGGACTGACTGTCACATACGATAAGAAACCGTCAGAAGATATGGTTCCCGGACAGATCGTCATCACGCCAGGCAAATTAAAGAGCGGCATCGAATACCCGGAGACGAAATGGGTGCTGATCTCTGAGAGCGATATTTTCAGCGGAAGGAAAGAAAAACGCAGGAAGAAAGCCGCTTTTAAGGGAAAAGGCGAGAAGATAAAGAACTTCGCGGATATTTCCATCGGCGACTATGTAGTTCATGAAAAGCACGGCGTCGGAATCTACCGGGGAATTGAAAAAATCACCGTAAACAACGTCGAGAAGGACTATATCAGCATCGAGTATAAAGGCGGGGACAATCTGTTTATTCTTGCCTCGGCCCTGGACCAGATCGCAAAATACGCCAGCGCCAATGCAAAGAAGCCCCGGCTTAACAAGCTGGGAGGGAATGAGTGGAAGAAGACCACGAAACGGGTCAGGGGCCAGGTGCGTGAAACCGCCAAAGAGCTGGTGGAGCTGTATGCGGTCCGGCAGGCCAAAGAAGGGTATGTCTATGATAAAGATACGGTTTGGCAGAGAGAGTTTGAGGAAATGTTTCCTTATGAGGAAACGCAGGACCAGCTCAATGCCATAGAGGACGTGAAGCGGGACATGGAAAGTACGAAAATCATGGACCGGCTCATCTGCGGGGATGTGGGATACGGAAAGACGGAAGTAGCCATCCGGGCGGCCTTCAAGACTGTGACCAACGGAAAACAGGTGGCATATCTGGTACCTACAACGATTCTTGCCCAGCAGCACTACAATACATTCTGCGAGCGCTTTCAGAATTATCCGATGACCGTCAGGGTGATGTCCAGATTCTGTACTCCCAGGGAACAGAAAGAGACGATGGAAGGCCTGAAAAAAGGAATCGTGGATGTGGTCATCGGGACACACCGGCTCCTTTCCAAAGACGTGAAGTATAAAGACCTGGGACTTTTGATCATAGATGAAGAACAGCGTTTCGGCGTGGGACATAAAGAGAAGATCAAGACACTGAAGAAAGATGTGGACGTGCTTTCTCTCTCCGCAACACCGATTCCGAGGACGCTGCATATGAGTCTGATCGGGATCAGGGATATGAGCATTTTAGAGGAACCTCCCCACGACCGAAGAGCGATCCAGACTTATGTGATGGAATACAACGAGGAGCTCGTAAAAGAAGCAGTCCACCGGGAGATGACGAGAGGCGGTCAGGTATACTATGTATATAACCGGGTCAATAACATTGCGGAGATCACGAGTGAGCTCCAGAAACTCCTGCCCAATGCAAAAGTGGCATTTGCCCACGGACAGATGCGGGAGAGGGAACTTGAAAATATCATGATGCAGTTTATGGAAAAGGAGATCGACGTGCTCGTCTCCACGACTATCATTGAGACCGGGCTGGATATACCGAACGTGAACACGATGATCATTCATGACGCCAACCAGCTGGGACTTTCCCAGTTATATCAGCTCAGGGGACGCGTCGGGCGCTCCAACCGGAACGCATTTGCATTTTTAATGTACAAAAGGGACACTTTATTAAAAGAGACAGCGGAGAAAAGGCTCCAGGCGATCCGGGAATTTACGGACCTGGGATCGGGATACAAGATCGCCATGCGGGATCTGGAGATTCGGGGAGCGGGAAATCTGCTGGGGGAAGAACAGTCCGGCCATATGGAAGCGGTGGGATATGATCTGTACTGTAAGATGCTCAATGACGCAGTGCTGAGACTCAAAGGAGAACTTTCAGAGGATACGGATTTTGACACGACACTGGATCTGAATATTGATGCCTTTCTTCCATCCGCCTATATCAGAAACGAAGTGGAGAAGCTGGAGCTTTATAAACGGATATCTGCCATCGAGACGAAGGATGAGCTGGAAGATATGCAGGATGAGCTCCTGGACCGTTTCGGCGATCTCCCGGCAGCGGTGGTCAATCTGCTCCATATCGCTCTGTTAAAATCTATGGCTCACCACGCCTATATGACGGATGTGAAACAGAAGGGCGAGAAAGTATTCTTTGAGATGAATCCGGAGGCAAATGTGCAGGTGGAGAAGATCCCGGATGTGCTGAACGAATTTCCGAAGGAACTCTCTGTCAGTGCCGGGGAGCATCCTGTATTTGTACTGGATCTTTCATCCGCGAAGAAAAGCGCATGGCTTTCAAAGATTGAACATTGTGTAAACTCATTGGATGCGTTGATTATCAGATCGTAATGTAGTATAATCCAAAATGGAAATAAATTAAACGGAGGAAACGAAGAATGAAACGTGTAGCGAAGAAGATTGTATGTCTTGCGGCGGTTATGGCTTTGTGCGCGGCCTTATTGGCAGGCTGCAAGAAGCAGGATGACAAGACGCTGTTTGAATATGCAGGAAATAAGGTGACCTATAAGGAAGCCCATGTATATGCCAGGATCATGCAGTACAGCGCAGAGCAGCAGTACGCATCCTATTTAGGCGATAAACTGTGGTCTACCCAGGTCGGTACCGATAAAAAGGGCAAAAAGATCACAATGCAGGATTCAATTAAAGACAATGTCATCAACCAGATCAAGACTGTAAAAGTATTGGCCGACCACGCAGATGACTACAAGGTAAAGCTTACTTCGGATGAGAAGAAACAGCTGGACGAATCCGTAAAATCTTTTACAAAAAATGAACTTGGAAAACGTGTGATGAAGGTGACCGGGGCAGACAAAGATTACATCAAGGAAATTCAGCAGGAAAATCTGATCGCCCAGAAGGTTATGAATGCGATCATTGAAAAGGCAGATGTGAAAGTGACAGACGACGAAGCGAAGACCGTAAAAGTATACAAGCTCGTTTTCACGACGAAGAAAACAGACAGCAAGACCGGCAAAGAAGTAGCTATGACTGCAAAAGAAAAGGCAGCTCAGCAGAAGAAAGCCAAAGAAGCGTTGAAGGCGATCAGGAAAGGTCAGAGCGTCAAGGCAGTAGCCAAGAAGTATAAAGTCGACACAGACAACGAAGAAAGCTACACAAAGGGAAAAGCAGCTCTCGGAACCAAGTTTGAAGATGCGGCTTCCAAATTAAAGAAGAATCAGGTCAGCGGCGTAGTCGAGACAGACGATGCGTATGTCATCATCAAGATGCTGAACCCGAATGTAAAGAGTGAGCTTGCCACATCCAAGAGTACGCTTCTGCAGGAAAAACAGCAGGAAGCATACCAGAAGGTATATAAAAAGTGGACGAAGGATGCAGACAAGGAGTGGGACGATGACAAGAGCATCGATCAGGAACTGTGGAAAAAGATCACATTTAAGTATAAGGCAACGACTACAGCTACCGAAAAAACGACCACAGAAGCCACAACCACAGCAAAGCAGAAAGCAACGACAGAGAAGAAAAAGTAATACAGCTCTTTGTGAAAGGCAGCCCATGATCCGGCTGCCTTTTTCGTAAAGATCAGAGAAAAGGAGGCAGTGTATGGAATTTCAGATCGGCGATGTGATCAAAATGAAGAAACCTCATCCGTGCGGGAGCAATGAGTGGGAGATATTGAGGGTCGGCATGGATTTCCGGCTGAAATGTACGGGCTGCGGCCGGCAGGTAATGGTGTCAAGGAAGCTCGTGGAGAAGAATTTCAGGGGATTTGTGAAAAAAGCTTGCGGTTAAAAGGAATTTATGGTAACATATCAACTTGTGATATATAAATTTATCCTTGCTCTTGGCAGAAGATCAAGAGCCGAAAAGACCAGAAGGAGGTGCAGATAACATGAGTAAATATGAACTCGCATTAGTCGTGAATGCTAAGATCGAAGACGAAGCAAGAGCGGAAGTAGTGGAAAAAGCAAAAGCTATGATTACAGAAGCAGGAGCTGAGATCACGAATGTCGATGAATGGGGAAAGAAGCGTTTAGCTTACGAGATCCAGAAGATGAGAGAAGGATACTACTACTTCATCCAGTTCGACGCAGAGACAGAAGTTCCGGCTGTTTTAGAAGAAAAACTTCGAATTACAGAAAATGTATTACGTTATTTAGTCGTAAAACAGGATGCCTAACACTTTGATAGGCAGGAGGAATCCAATATGAATAAAGTGATTTTGATGGGCCGTCTAACCAGAGACCCGGATGTGAGATACTCACAGGGTGAGAGAGCGACGGCAGTTGCAAGATATACTTTAGCTGTAAACAGGAGATTCAAGAGGGATGGCGAACCGGATGCAGACTTTATCAACTGTGTCGCATTTGGACGTGCCGGCGAATTTGCCGAGAAGTATTTTCGCCAGGGAATCAAGATTGTCATCTCAGGAAGAATCCAGACAGGTAGTTACACCAACAAGGACGGAATCAAGGTCTATACCACCGACGTTATTGTAGAAGAACAGGATTTCTGCGAGAGCAAAGCGGCAACTGACCAGTACAACGGAGGAGGAATGCAGACAGCAAATCCTTCGAAGCCGCCGCAGCCGAGCCAGGCCGCAGGAGACGGTTTTATGAACATTCCGGACGGATTGGAAGAGGAACTGCCATTTAGTTAAATTAGGAGGTTTAATCATGGCTTATAATAGAGGTGATTCTCCAAACAGGAGAAGAGGCGGACGCAGAAGAAGAAAAGTATGTGCATTCTGTACAGAAGCCGATGCCGTTATCGATTACAAAGATGTAGCGACATTAAAGAAATATGTTTCTGAGAGAGGCAAGATCCTGCCGAGACGTATCACAGGAACATGTGCAAAGCATCAGAGAGCTGTCACAAGCGCGATCAAAAGAGCAAGACATCTCGCTTTAATGCCTTACACACAGGACTAATAAAAGACAAGCCGCCGTATCCCTATGGATATGGCGGTTTTTTTGACCTTGCCTGCCAGTCATGCTATAATGAAAAATACAATATTTGAATCCGAGGTTTAAGGAGCCGTATCATGAAAAATAAAAATACAAGTATAAGCGTCAGCAAAGATATCGTCTGGCCCGTTCTGGCCGGACTGTTGTTTTTGATGGCAGACATCCTGGTGTTTTCCATTGACGTGAAGTCCGGGATCATCCTGGCCTGTTTTGTACTGATCTTCTTTTTGTTTTCCGTGCTTTATTATCCGTATTATAAGAAGAAGATGACACAGGAAACGATGGACTTTTTATTCGAGCAGAGCCGGGTCCAGAACCATTTGATCAAAGAGTTGCCCCTGCCCTATGTGCTGATTGGCGGGGACGGGGATATCATGTGGTATAATCAGGCATTTGAAAAGATTTTGAACGGGAAGAACATTTCCAAGCTTCAGCAGATGTTCCCCGAACTGGACAAGAATCTGCTTCCGTCGGAGATGAATCACGCAGTCTCCCACGTGAAAAAAGAGATCAGGGAGAAAGAACAGGAAATGACCTGCTTTTACAAGATCGAGTTTGTGAGGATCCAGATGGACAGTCTTATCGATGAGGAGACAGAGAGCAAGTCCAAACAGTGGCTCAGAGACCAGTCGATGATTGCCGCCTATATCTTTGACCAGACCATGCTCAAGATGTATATGGAGCAGAACGAAAATCAGCGGATGGTGGTCGGACTGATCTATATTGATAATTATGATGAACTTCTGGACAACGTGGATGAAGTAAAACAGTCCATGCTTCTGGCGCTGACAGACCAGAAGATCAATAAATTTATCCAGAATATTTCCGGCATTGTCAAAAAGACGGAGAAGGATAAGTATTTGATCATCTTTCAGCAGAAGTATCTGGAGAAAGTCAAAGCCGAGAAGTTTCATATTCTGGAGGAAGTCAAGAGTATCAATCTCGGAAGCAGCGGCAATATGACGCTGAGCATCAGCCTTGGGATCAACGGTCAGAGCTACCAGGAAAACTACGAGGCTGCATGCACGGCCATGGACCTGGCTCTTGGACGGGGCGGCGACCAGGCGGTGATCAAGGACGGCGAGGATATTTCCTACTACGGGGAGAATGCCGCCGTAGTTGAGAAAAATACGAGAGTCAAAGCCAGAGTCAAGGCCCACGCATTGAGAGAACTTCTGGAATCCAAAGAAAATGTAGTTATTATGAGCCATAAAATACCGGACCCGGATGCCATGGGGGCTGCGGTGGGATTATACCGCCTGGGGCTTTCTCTGGGCAGAAAGGCCCACATCGTCATGAATGAGGTGACGATTTCGGTGCGCCCGATCATGGAAGAACTGCTGTCGTGTGAAGAATACGATGAGGACATGTTTATCTCCAGCGATACGGCCAGGGAAATCACGGATGACAACACCCTGCTGATCGTTGTGGACGTAAATCATGCAAGCTATACCGAGTGTGAAGATCTGCTGGAACAGACCAATACGATCGTCATACTGGACCACCACAGGAAAGGAAAAGAGACGATCAAGTATCCGGTCCTCTCTTATATCGAGCCTTATGCCTCTTCTACGTGCGAGCTGGTGGCGGAGGTTCTTCAGTATATCACTACGAAGCCTAAGCTTCTCCCGGTGGAAGTCAATGCCATGTACTTCGGCATGCTGATTGATACGGATAATTTTGTCAACAAGACAGGGGTTCGGACGTTCGAAGCGGCGGCGTTTCTGAAACGGAGCGGAGCAGACTTAAATAAAGTACGGAAAATGTCCAGGACCAGTATGGACTCATACAGAATCCGGGCAAAAGCGGTCAGCGATGCTGAGATCATGTATGGTTCCTTTGCCATTGCTACTCTGGTGGGGATCGGCATCGACAGTCCGACGGTGGTCGGGGCCCAGGTGGCCAATGAACTTTTAGATATTGACGGAATCAAGGCATCCTTTGTATTGACCGGCGTGGAAGAGCGCGTCTATGTCAGCGCCAGATCAATTGACGAGGTGAATGTACAGAAGATTATGGAGCAGTTCGGAGGAGGAGGCCATCTGACCGTGGCCGGTGCCCAGATGGTCGATGTTTCCCTGTATGACGCAAAACAGATCATCAAGGGGACTCTGCAGTTTATGAAAGAGGAAGGAGACATATAAAATGAAAGTTATTTTATTGCAGGATGTAAAAAATGTAGGAAAGAAAGACGATATCGTTGAAGTAAATGACGGATACGCAAGAAATGTGCTCCTGCGCAAGGGACTCGGCGTGGAAGCCAGCAAGAAAGCGGTCAACGATCTGAAGCTTAAGAAGGCCAATGAAGACAGAGTGGCAAAAGAGAAATTAGAGGAGGCAAAGAAATTTGCCGGGGAACTCAAAGAAAAGGAAGTTATCTTAAAGATGAAAGTGGGAGAGGGCGGAAGAACCTTCGGAGCCGTATCTACAAAAGAGATCGCAGAGGCTGCCAAAAAGCAGCTGGGCTATGAACTGGATAAAAAGAAGATGCACACAGAGCCGATCAAAACACTCGGGGTACACAATATTGAAGTGAAAGTGCACCCGAAAGTGACTGCCACATTAAAGGTAAAAGTACAAGAGGATAAATAAAGACAATGGATGAGGCATTTATCAAGAAAATACAACCCAACAGCATGGAGGCAGAGCAGTCTGTCATAGGTGCCATGATCATGGACAGGGACGCGATTGCCGATGTTTCCGATATTGTCACCAAAGAGGATTTTTATCAGAAGCAGAACGGGATTCTGTTTGAATCGATGACAGAGCTGTATAAGGAGGGGAAACCCGTAGATCTGGTCACCCTCCAGAATAAGCTGAAAGAAAAAGATGTGCCGGAATCCATGAAAAGCCTGGAGTTTATAAGGGATCTTCTGGAGGTGGTGCCTACCTCTGCCAACGCCAAGCAGTATGCCCGGATTGTGAAAGAAAAGTCCACCCTGCGAAAGTTGATCAGGGTTACGGAGGAGATCACGAAGGACTGTTATCTTGGAAAGGAAGAGGTTCCACAGATCCTGGAAAAGACGGAAAAGGACGTGTTTGGTCTCCTGCAGGAGGCCAGCGGCCGTGAGGATTTTGTCTCTATCGATCAGGTTGTATTAAACACGCTGGAGAGCATAGAGGAAGCGGCGGCCTCCGATGGAAGGATCACCGGGGTTGCCACAGGGTTTGATGATCTTGACTTTAAGCTTACCGGCCTTCACCCGTCGGAGCTCATTATGGTGGCTGCAAGGCCTGCCATGGGTAAGACTGCATTTGTCTTAAACATCGCCCAGCATGCTGCGGTAAGAAAACAGGTTCCCACAGCTATATTCAGCCTGGAAATGTCCAAGGAACAGCTGGTGACTCGTATGATCTCCATGGAGGCCATGGTGGACTCTCAGGCGATCCGTACCGGAGAGCTTCAGGAGAGCGAGTGGGAGAAGATCATGGAGAGTGCCGGGACCATCGGGCGTTCCCCTCTGATCATCGATGATACTCCGGGAATCACTGTGGCGGAATTAAGGTCCAAATGCCGCCGTTATAAGCAGACCTACGGGCTGGGCCTGATCATCATCGACTATTTGCAGCTGATGTCCGGAGGGAAAAAGTCAGAGTCAAGGCAGCAGGAGATCTCCGAGATCTCTCGTTCCTTAAAGGCGCTGGCCAGAGAGATGGATGCGCCGGTTATTGCCCTGTCACAGCTGAGCCGTATGGTAGAGCAGAGGAAACCGCCCAAGCCGGTCCTTTCCGACTTGAGGGAATCCGGTTCCATCGAGCAGGATGCCGACGTCGTTATGTTCATCTACAGGGATGACTATTACAACGAAGACTCTGAAAAAAAGGGTCTTGCAGAGATCATTGTGGCAAAACAGAGAAATGGTTCCACAGGAAGCGTGGAACTTGTCTGGTTAGGACAGTATACGAAGTTTGGAAATAAAGAGAGAGTCAGGATGTAGCCTGCAGATTATGATAGAAACCGTCGTCTTTTAGAGGGCGGTTTTTCTTGTCCCGCAAAGAGCCCCCACCTTATAATAAATTAAGAAGAAAGGAAGGGACTTATGAAGGAAAAAAGACGAATGATTTCTGAAGCAGCCAAAGAATTAGGGTTAGAAACCTATACTTTAAGGGCCTGGGAGGAAGAGCTGAAGCTTAATATTCCGCGGAATGACAAAGGCTACCGTTACTATGGGGAAAAAGAACTACATACATTTATCAAGATCCGTGATATGAGGGATGAGGGTATGAGCATGGATGAAATCAAGGAGGCTCTGCCAAAGAATGTCATTCCCTTTCCCGCAGGCGGGAGCAGTGTGGGTCCGCAGGATAAAATGGAACAGTTCCAAAATGTTATGGTTAAGATTATGGGACGGGCCTTAAACGAACAGAAAAATCAGCTGAGCCGGGAAATCGGAGATCAGGTTACCAGGCAGGTGGCAAAGGAAATGGATTATCAGTTCCGTCAGAAGGAGGAGTCGGAAGAGAAGAGATTCCAGAAGCTGGACGAGCTGATCCGCCTGCAGCAGCAGAGCAGGGAAGAAATTGCAGCTACAAAAGAGAGAGGCTTCTTTTTTAAGAAGAAAAAAAGAAACCGCGAATAATCATCATCGCAAACAAAAAAGAGATGCCGGGCGGCATCTCTTTTTATGTATCGATTATTCCTGGCTGATAGCGCCGGTTGGACATCCGTCTGCGCAAGCTCCGCAGTCTAAGCATGTATCTGCATCGATTACGTACTGTCCGTCCCCTTCGCTGATAGCTCCTGCCGGGCAAGTACCTTCGCAAGCGCCGCAAGAGATACAAGCGTCTGAAATTACATATGCCATATCTATATTCCTCCTTTAAAAAGTTGTGTATGAAATGGCGGGTGACCCGCCTTCCAGGTACTTTTCATTTTAATATACTTAATATACAATATCAAGGGAATTCCGGTGAATTATTGTATTTTTAATTATAATGTATTATACTAAATAAGATTCTTCTTCAGGGATTTATGGAGAAGAACGGCGACTGTTAAGAATGGAGGTATTATAAATGAATACAATCACAAAGGACATGGTGATCGGTGACCTGCTTGCCATCGATGAAAACTTCGCGGCTATTTTAATGGCATCCGGCATGCACTGCGTGGGCTGCCCGTCTTCTCAGGGAGAGACACTGGAAGAAGCTGCTTTTGTTCACGGAATGAATGTAAATGAACTTCTCGGCAGACTGAATGAATATATGGAGACAAAACAGGCCTGACGCCCTGTCACCGTAAGATTTAGAGGACAACCTTCAGATGAGATTCTGGAGATTGTCTTCTTTTTTTGCCCTGATTTATATTTTGCGGTGCGTTGCGCAATCGGATTGCGCATGCTTGTGATGAGCAATTCAATGAGCAACTTTGGGACCCAATTCAGATTGTTTTAGTGGGTATTACAGGGTTACAATTTAAGAGTACTAAGAATGAAATGAAAATAAAAAGAAAAGGAGTGATAATGTTTGAAACGCGACATGATTTACAAAGACCTGATCCAGCTGGATATGGAAGCGGCAGACACCGATGACTTTTTTGACAAGATGGCCGCAAAACTTGAAGAACTTGGTTTTGTAAAGAGCTCATTCGTGGATGCGATCAAGACAAGAGAGAAAAACTTCCCGACGGCATTGGCGGTAGAGCCGTATCCGGTGGCGATCCCTCATGCAGATCCGGAACACATCTTAAAGCCTTTCATCGCGCCGGTCAGATTAAAAGAACCGGTCAAGTGGTGTGAAATGGCGGCAAACGATGTGGAACATGATGTGAAGTTTATCTTTATGCTTGGCTTTAAGCGTTCCGACGAGCACGTGGAACTGCTTCAGATCCTTGTGGCAAACTTCCAGGATGAGTCCCTGATGGAACGCCTGATGGATGCAAAAACCAAAGAAGAGTATATGGAAGCGATTCTTTCCATGGAAGGACTCTGATCACAGAGTGAAAGTAAATGAAAACAAGGGTTTATCTCAAGAAAGGAAATAAAAATTATGAAAAAGATTATTGTAGCATGCGGAAGCGGAGTAGCAACATCTCAGACAGTAGCAAGCAAGGTGAATCGTTTATTAAAAGAAAATAAGGTAGACGCTCAGGTGGAAGCGGTAGATTTAAAATCCGTAGACCGCTATATGGATTCAAGCGTGGCATATATCGCGATCACAAAAATCGACAAGGAGTATCCGATTCCGGTCATCAACGGAATCGCATTCTTAACCGGTGTAGGTCAGGATGCAGAATTGAAAAAACTGATCGAAGCATGTAAATAAGAGGAGAAAAACTACAAAAGACACATCGTAAGAGGATGAAAGGAGAGATTGTATGCAAGTATTGAGTTCAGTTGTCAACTATCTGTTAAGTTTGGGGGCGGCGATTTTCGTTCCTATCATTATCATTATCGCCGGACTAATCGTTCGGATGAAAGTAAAAGATGCAGTTTCCGCAGGTATTACACTGGGTGTGGCATTTACCGGAATGACGATGCTCATTTCCTTTATGACAGACACCATTAGCCCGGCAGCACAGGCTATGTTAAAGTCAACGGGTATTTCACTGCCGATCGTTGACGGAGGATGGACCACGATGTCAACCATCTCATGGTCCTGGCCGTACGCATTCTTAATGTTCCCGCTGCTGATTATTGTCAATGTCATTATGCTGGTAATCAATAAGACCAATACATTCAACGCCGATCTTTGGAACGTATGGGGAAAGATCTTTACGGCAGTTGCCGTTGTAGCAATTACAAAACCGCATTTCGGAGCGGCAGGTTCCGTTGCATGCGCATTTGTGGTAGCAGCAGTTCAGATCATATTTGAGCTGAAAGCCGCAGATATGCATCAGCACAGGATCGAAAAGCTTTCCGGTATCCCGGGAGTTACCTGTACTCACAAGATGACCTTTTTAGGCGCTGTGATGTATCCGATCGACTGTATTTTAAAGAAAGTACCTGCACTGAACAAACAGTTTGACGCTGCCGCATTGAAAGAAAAAGTCGGTATTTTTGCTGAGAACCATATCCTTGGATTTATTCTCGGTATCATCTTTGGTGTTCTCGCAAGATACAGCGTGGCAGACACTTTGACACTGGCCATCAAAGCCGCAACTGCGCTGACCCTGTTCCCGGTTATCACAAAATACTTCATGCAGGCCCTGGCTCCGATTTCAGAGGCAGTCAGTGACTTCATGAACAAGAAATTCTCAGGAAGAACTCTTGTAGTAGGACTTGACTGGCCATTCCTGGGAGGCTCCAATGAGATCTGGCTGGCAGTCATTTATTCTGTGCCGATCACACTGCTGTTCTCTATGTTCCTTCCGGGCAACGAAATCCTTCCGTTTGCGGGAATCATTAACATCGCCCTTGCTGTGCCGGCATTCCTTGTAACAGGAGGAAACCTGATCCGTATGATTATTCTGTGTACTATTTTCGCACCGGTCTTCTTATGGGTTGGTACTGCATTCGCGCCGTTTATGACAGATCTTGCACGTACTACCGGAGCCGTATCTCTGAAAGCGGGAGAAATGATCTCCAACAGTTCCATCGACGGACCGATCCAGACCTATGCCTTCTCACATGTGTTTAAAATACTGGACGGAGATTTTATTCCGCTGGTAATCCTGATCGTCTGGGTCGTATGCTTCGTAATGTATTACAGAAGCCTTGTCAAAGAGGCAAAACAGGAAACAAACAACTAATTTGAAGGACATAGAAGAGGAGATAGAAATATGCAGAGGTTTGTGAATGATCCGGATTACGTCGTAGAAGATATGCTGAAGGGGTTTTTAAAGGCCCACGGGGATCTTATCGTCAAGTCTGAGGCCAATGACCGTGTGGTAAAATACATAAATACACCGGTGGAAGGAAAAGTCGGACTGGTAACAGGCGGCGGCAGCGGACATGAACCTGCTTTTCTTGGCTATGTCGGAAAGAATATGGTGGATGCTGTGGCAGTCGGCGAAGTTTTCTCTTCGCCGTCCGCCCAGGCATTCTATGACGCATTTATGGAGGCGGACGCTGGAGAAGGCGTGGCCTGTCTGTTTGGAAACTATGCCGGAGACAACATGAATGTAAAAATGGCTGTACGAAAAGCGAAAAAAGCCGGTGTCACTGTAAAGTATGTAACCGCAAACGATGATGTGGCTTCATCTCCGAAGGAAACGAAGGAAAAACGCCATGGTATCGCAGGCGGCGTTTTTATGTGGAAGATCGGGGGAGCCAGGGCAGCAAAAGGCGGAGATCTGGATGAGGTCATTGCATCTGCCCAAAAAGCAGTGGACAATACAAGAAGTATCTGTGTAGGATTAAGTCCATGTGCCATACCTGCAGTTGGACATCCCAATTTCCATATCGAAGAAGGAACTATGGAGGTGGGGATCGGACACCACGGGGAACCGGGCATTAATGTGCAGGACCTGGAGCCTGCCGCAAAGATTGCAGAGAACATGGCTGAAACAGTAGCAAACGACCTGGAACTCAGAGAAGGGGAAGAGGCGGCGGTGCTGCTTTCCGGTCTCGGGGCGACACCGGTCATGGAACTGTATGTACTGTACGATGAAATTGAAAGATACCTGAGAGAAAAGGGAATTTCCGTTTATAAGACTTTTATTGGGGACTATGTGACTTCCCTTGATATGAACGGAGCCGCGCTGACGGTCATGCGCCTGGATGATGAATTAAAGGAACTGCTGGATTACGAGGCAAAATCACC
The DNA here is from genome assembly GCF_910574135.1 of Anaerostipes faecis. Taxonomy (NCBI): domain Bacteria; kingdom Bacillati; phylum Bacillota; class Clostridia; order Lachnospirales; family Lachnospiraceae; genus Anaerostipes; species Anaerostipes faecis. Next base: position 21,831 of record NZ_CAJSYK010000009.1, read on the forward strand.
GGGCATTGAGGTTACCAGATAGCACCGGAACGATGAAAGAGGGATTCTAGTGTATTTAGACGAAAGAGGCTATTTAGTATTAAAAACAATTGTAAATAATCCGTCTATAACTGGAAAGGAAGTGGAGCAGTCATTAGATTTGTCCAGGAAGCAGGTCAGCTATACGATGGATAAGATTAACCAGTACCTGGCGGATAACGGACTGCCCAAGATAGAAAGACTGCGCACCGGGAAATTTGTGATACCGGTTCCTGTGCTGGAACAGTACCAGACCGAGGATATCGGGATCAAAGACAGTACCTATGTGTACTCCGACAAAGAACGGGGAGCTCTGATCTTCCTGATCCTTCTGTGCACAAGGGAAGAATTATCAATTTACCATTTTACATCAAAGCTGGATATCAGCAAGAATACATTTTTGATCGACGTTAAAAAACTGGAGGAAAGGCTGGCGCCGTACGGCCTTGGAATCCATTACAGCAGACAGGACGGATATCATCTGGCCGGAAGTGAGTTCTGCAAACGGGAGGCCATGATCCCTATTGTGCGGCAGATCTTAAATATGCCGAACGGGCAGGAAGCCATTATGGAGATTTCCCAGGTCGATCCGGAACTCATGGAGCAGGTGCGGGGGCAGATCAGTGAGATTGAGAATAAGTTAAAGATCCGTTTCACCGATGAAAGGCTGAGGGAACTTCCGTATATCCTCTGTCTGGTGCTGATTCGCATCAAGAAAGGGAGAATTCTGGAAGATCTTCCCGAGTCCTTCCAGCATATCGCCGGAACAAAAGAGTATTCTGTCATGGTGGAGTTTGCAAAAGAGCACGACGTGGCATGGCAGACGGAAAAGATCTTTTTTGCCGCGCAGATTCAGATTTCCAACTATCACAGTTTCCAGTCGGATAATTTGAGAAGCGAAGTGGAGATCATGGAGGCGGCCAGACAGGTCATCGACAATTTTGAGAAGATTATATGCGTCAACATCAAGGAGCAGGACATTCTTCTTGAAGCGCTCTTTCAGCATGTGAAGCCGGCGTTTTACCGGGTCAAATACCACTATCATATTGAACAGAGTATTGTAGACATGGTACTTCCGAGATACAGTTCCCTGCACGCCATGGTAAAGAGATCCATGAAACCGCTGGAGGAACTGGCGGGAAGTGAATTTCCCGATGAAGAGCTGGTTTATATTACAGCGCTCTTCGGGGCATGGCTTCAGAGAGAAGGAATCCTGGACATAGAAAATCAGAAAAAAAGAGCTGTGATCGTCTGTGCCAACGGGGTGTCGGTTTCCAACTTCTTATTTTTCACACTGCGGGAGCTGTTTCCGGAGATCGAGTTCCTCACATGCCTTTCTATGAGGGATTTTACCGAATACAAAGAAGAATTTGAATTAGTCTTTACTATGGTCCGGCTGGAGACGGATAAACTTCAGTTTCTCGTAAAACCATTTCTCGATGAAGCCTCCAAGCATAAGTTCAGGGAAAAGGTGCTGAGTGAGATTAACGGTATTATGCCCCATGAAGTGGATGTGACAGAAATTGTAAGGGCTGTGGAGCAGCACGCAGTCATTGAGGACCGGGACGCGCTGGTCAGAGAGATAAACAGAGTCTTAAACCCTGTAAATGTCCAGGGAACTGCAGAAAGAACAGCGGAGATAAAAGAACAGCCCATGCTGGCAGATGTACTTACAAAGGAAACAATTCGGATATCAGAGAAGCCGATGGAATGGGAAGATGCCGTAAGGACGGCGTCGGCTCCGCTGCTTGCACGGGGAGATATCGAACAGCGCTATGTGGAGCGGATGGTCCAGATCATCCGGGAAGATAAGCCATATATTATGATCGCTGACGGAGTCATTATTGCCCATGCGGGAGTGGAGGACGGAGCCGGGAGGATCTGCATCTCTTTGTTAAAGCTTCCGGAAAGGATTGACATCAATGGGTACCTGAACGCGGATATTGTCATAGTTCTTGGGACTCCGGATGCCACCAATCATTTGGGAGTGCTGTTCCAGCTGAATGAGATCCTGGAGGACCCGTCTGCATTAAAGAAGCTGAAGCAGGCAAAACAGCCGGAAGAGATCCTTACCATTGTTCAAAAAGAAAAGGAGAAATCATTATGTTAGAATCATTAAAAAAGGATGTAGTTCAGATTGCAAAAAGAGCTCAGAAGGACGGACTGTGCAAGCATTTGTCCGGAAACTTCAGTGCCAGGGATAAAGAGACAGGCTATGTAGTCATCACACCGACTCAGGTGGACAGAGAACTTCTCACGGCAAGGGATATGGTTGTCTTAGACCTGGATGCCAATGTCATCGAGAACCTTTCCGGGCTGCGTCCGACCAGTGAGTCTTTAATGCATTTACAGATTTATAAGACGAGACCGGAGGTCAATGCAGTTGCGCATACACATTCAATGTATGCTACCACCTTTGCGGTGCTGAAAAAACCGATCCCGGCTGTTGTATACGAAGTTGCCAATTTAGGAGTGAGCAAATCCAGAATTCCGGTGGCTCCATACGGACGCCCAGGTTCCACGGATCTCTCCGACAGCGTTATCGAACCAGTTCAGGAAGCAGATTGTTTCCTGCTTCAGGGACACGGCGCCGTTGCCGTAGACAGCAGAGAAATTTACGATGCTTACCTGAAAGCCTCCTATATTGAAGAACTTGCTCAGTTATATTTCAATTCTCTCGTTGCAAACAGAGGACAGGAGCCGGATTACTTCCCTCCGGAAGAATTACAGAGCTGGGCATATCCTTCACAGATTAAATTCCCAAATAAATAAGGAGTGTGAGAGATGAAGAAAATTATCAATGAGCCGGACAATTATTTAAAGGAGATGCTCAGCGGCATCTATATCGCACATGAAGACATGGTGACCTGCACAGACGGTGACCTTCAGTGCCTTGTGTCTAAACACAAAAAAGAAGGAAAAGTCGGCATCGCCACAGGAGGCGGTTCCGGTCATCTTCCTTTGTTCCTTGGCTATGTTGGAGAAGGCATGCTGGACGGCTGCTGCGTGGGTGACGTATTTCAATCTCCGAGTGCAGATCAGATGCTTGCCGTGACAAAAGAGATTGACAGCGGGGCAGGCGTGCTCTATATTTACGGAAATTACAACGGAGATATCTTTAACTTTGATATGGCGGCCGAGATGGCAGACATGGAAGAGGATATCCGTGTGGAGACCGTTCTCGGAGCCGATGACGTGGCTTCTGCCGGTCCTTCCGCACCGGGGGAGAAGAGCACCCGCCGGGGAGTGGCAGGTATTTTCTTTGTATTTAAGTGTGCAGGAGCTGCAGCAGATAAAATGATGGATCTGGACAATGTAAAGAGAATTGCAGACAAAGCCAATGCCAATGTTCGGACTATGGGAGTCGCTCTTACCCCTTGTGTGGTGCCGAGAGTTGGTAAAGCAGGATTCTCCATCGGCGAAGATGAGATGGAGATCGGCATGGGCATCCACGGAGAGACCGGTATCAGACGGGGAAAAATTGAGCCGGCGGACCAGATTGTAGATGAGATGTTAGGCCAGATCGTTGCGGATCTTCCTTATGAGAGCGGCGATGAGGTGGCTGTCCTCGTAAACGGCCTTGGAGCCACCACTTTAGATGAACAGTATATTGTGACCCGCCGCATCGATAAGGTGCTCTCAGAAAAGGGAATCAGTGTTCACAGATATTATGTGGGAGAGTATGCCACAGCACTGGAGATGGCAGGATTTTCAATCTCTCTTCTGAAGCTGGATGATGAGCTCAAAGAAATGCTGGACAGTGATGCGAAGACACCGTTCTTCCGCCAGTAAGTGAGGAGGCAGAATTAGGAATGGATAACAGTTATTTAATCAGGCTTTTGAAAGAAATCAGTGACATCATGGCAGAAAACAGGGATCACCTGATTGAGATGGACAGCATTGTGGGAGACGGTGACCTGGGACTTACGATGGGAGATGGATTCAAGGCTGCCTATGAGAAAGCTGCGGATGGGTCCGTTACAGATGCCGGAAAGCTTTTATACCAGGCCGGAAAGGCCATGGCATCTGCCGTGCCGTCTACGATGGGTACACTGATGGCGTCCGGCCTGATGCAGGCGGGCAAAGTCCTGAAGGGTACGGAAACGCTTGAAAATGCCGATGTGGCAAAGATTTTTGAGGCCTATGAAGCAGGTGTTGCAAACCGCGGAAAAGCCAAAGTGGGAGAAAAGACGTTCATTGACGGTATCCACCCGGCGGTGGAAAGTCTGAATGCCGCTGCGGCATTGGGTGCTCCCTTGGAAGAGATGGCAGCCGGTGCAGTGAAAGCAGCAGAGGACGGATTTAAGAGTACGACTACTATGCTTGCGGTTCACGGACGCGCCGCAACCAGGGGAGAGGCTTCCAGAAGCCTTGAAGATCCGGGAGCTTATGTGGCGGTGCTTATTATGAAGGCGTTTGAGAAGAGTACAAAATAAACAGAATGTGCTAAGGAGAGACCGGTCCTGCAAAATATTGCAGGATCGGTTTTTTGTATTTTTATAACAAAAGTAACGACTATTTCAGAAGACTTATTTAAAAACAATGATTTGGTGAAAAGTATAACATTATCAAAAAATATAAAAGATGTGTATGGCAGATATTTTAAAGAGATCAATCATTTAGAGGAGTTAAAAGCAGTAAATTTGAGTAAAGGTTTAAAATATATAGATGATGAGGCTTTTCGTGAATGTACGGCTCTTACCAGCATAAAACTTCCATCCAAGTTAAAAAATATTAGATTTTGGGCGTTTAGGAACTGTAAATTACTAAAGAAAATCACAATTCCGGACAGTGTTACATTTATAGAGACATGTGCATTTGAAGGATGTCCTGCGAAATTAAAAAAACCATCGTATTTAAAGAAAAATAAATTGGAACTTGGGGGATATGAGTACAGAGCAATCGCAGCGGTGAAAATTTCAAGAAAGAGGAAAGACAAAAAAGTAAAATATAGAGCTTCCAAAATCACAAAAATTACAACTTTAAAAAAGAACATAAAATTAAAAAAGGGAAAGCCACTATTACAGTGAAACTCAGAACTTCCGGAAAGTCTTATAGAATTAAGGTGAGGGTAACAAAGTAAGCTTATAAAGGCAAATAGGGGCTTCTTTGTCATCGGCATAAGAGATAACCGTGACAAGAAACTTGTTATTTTCTTGTTTTTATTCCTGAGGGATCAGGGAAAGCAAATCCGGCCACGGCAGTGTTTGTCAGAAAAAATAAAGTATGGAGATTAAGTAATTATTACAGAGAGTAAAAAATAAACCTTAAAGCTTTCATAGTTTATAAAATTAAAACTTCATAAAAGAAAGCACTATTCTTTGTAATTCGCCAATATGGGAATACACTTTCAAAGAATAGTGCTTTTTTATGAAACTTTTCGTCTATAATTCTCCTCTGGCCTCACGATCAAGCAATTCTTTCATAATAGAATCATATCGTTTATCCAACTTGTAAAATGCAAGCGTAACGACTGCAAGGGCTGCGACGAGTACCGGGCCGATCTTGTAAATGTTGATGATCATATTCAGTGCGGAACCTGGCTGTGTCACGGAACCGGCAGCAGAACTGACATAGCCTGACAGAGAGAGCAGTCCGGTCATGGCGGCGGATGCCACACCTGCGCCTACCTTTGTTCCGATGGAACCGCCTGCGAAGATCAGACTTTCCTGGCGGACATGGGTTTTCCACTGTCCGAATTCCACTACGTCACCGACCATTCCAAATACAGCTGCGTTCAATGGGGCCAGGCCTATAGCGCGGGTTACACAGCTCATGACTATCCATGGAAAACTGTACGGATTCAGGAAAAACAGAAGCTGTCCTGCCAGTGCGATAAATGCTCCGGAAAATGCAACATTTCTCTTGCCGAATTTCCCGATCAGCGGGGCGCATGCAAAGATACAGCCTACTAAAGTCAGAGTCTCTGTCATAAACAATGCACTGTACATCCAGGTATCATTGTGGAAAATATATTTACAATAGTAAGGAAGAATTGTCCCTGAGATACCGAAGGATACACTCTGAAGCATCCAGAGCACAAGTACTGCCCAGAAATACTGGTTTGTTACAAGGGCTTTCAGGCCTTCTTTCAGAGGAACGCTTTTCACTTTTTCTTTTGCCGCAATGACAACGGTTTCTTTACATTTCAGAAAACAGTTGATGAGCAGTATCAATGCAAGAACTGCCCAGATGGACATGGTCTTTACCCACGCGGCCTGATCGTCTCCGAAAAGCTTTACTAATGGGAGAGTAAAAGTTACGGCTACGATACGTCCGATTGGAGATAGTCCCATCCTCACAATACTCAACATATCCCTCTCGGAAGAAATTCTCGTCATCATGGCAGAGAGACTTCCGTAAGGAAGATTGATGGCTGTATAACAGATTGTGGTACAGAAGTTATATGTAACAAACAGGTAAACTGCCTGAACGATTCCGGTCGTGTGAGGCACGGTGAAAAGAAGGACGGCGGAGAGCGCATATGGTATGCTCATCCAAAGAATCCACGGCCTTGACTTTCCCCATTTTGAGTTTGTGCGCTCTACGATAATACCCATGACCAGGTCAGATACCCCGTCAAACAGCCGGGAAAGAAGCATAACCAGTCCGACAGTAGCCGGATTGATCCCAACATAATCCGTATAAAAAAGTGTGAGTAATGTACCGATCATTCCAAAGATCACGTTACATGCCACGTCGCCGCCGGCATAAGAGATCCGGGTTCCCCAGCTTAATTTGTGGCCCTTGACATAGTTTTTTTCCATTTATTTTTCTCCTTATTTCATCTGGTATATCGAAAAAATTCCTATTTATACCGTGATTTCAGAAATTTTTACAGGGCGGTGTTCTTCCAGTGACTTTTTAGCCGCAAGTCCCATGAGTACCGGCTCAAGTCCGTCCATAACTCCGAGTGGTGTGTCTGTGTCTTTTTCGATGGCATCGATAAAGCATTTAATTTCTTTTGCGTAAGCTGCCATGTAGCGCTCCAGGAAGAAGTAAAGAGGTTTTTCTCCGGTTACTCCTTCTGCATTGCTGATGACCGCTGAAGATGCGGAGTCATTCGCTGTTGCGACCATTCCTTTTGAGCCGAATACTTCAGCTCTCTGATCATAGCCGTAAACTGCTTTTCTGGAGTTGTCGATGACTGCGATCGCACCGTTTTTCATTTTTAAGGTAATGACTGCGGTGTCTACATCTCCTGCTTCGCCGATGGCCGGATCTACCAGGACAGCTGCCTCGACGTAAACTTCTTCCGCATCGCATCCTGAGAGGAAACGTACCATGTCAAAGTCATGGATTGTCATGTCTAAGAACATTCCTCCGGATACCTTTACATATTCTGCACTCGGCGGTTCCGGATCTCTGGATGTAACTTTAATGATCTGTGTCTCACCGATCTTTCCGGCAGCAACTGCATCTCTGACCGCTTCAAAGTTGTGGTCAAACCGGCGGTTGAAGCCAACCTGGTATTTCACACTGCTGTTTTTTAAAGCATCAATTACTTCCTGAATCTTCTTTACGTCATGATCGATCGGTTTTTCACAGAAGACATGTTTTCCTGCCTTGATAGCTTCCACGGAGATCGGAGAATGTGTATCTGTGGAAGAACAGATCAGCACTGCATCAATTTCAGAATCATTCAAGATATCTTTGTAATCCTTGGTTGTTTTTTCGACGCCCATCTCTTTTGCCCATACTGCTGTTTCCTCTGTCATAAAAGGATCTGCAAGTGATTTAACCTTTGCGTTGCCAACCTGTGTACAGATGCTTTCTACATGTACTCTTCCGATTCTTCCTGCCCCGATAATACCTACATTTACCATAATAAAAACTTCCTTTCTTATATTGAACTTGTTTGATTTCTCTATGAGTTAATCATATCAGGACAAAGATATAACCAAAACCTGTACTATTTTTGGATTTGATAGTATTTTTATGTGAAAATTATGGGAGAGTTCTTTTTGTGTCTTTTTTTTAGAACAAAAAACAAAAAAGAAATCCGCATTACACGATGCGGATTCCTTTTTATTCGTTATGTTAAGTTAAAATTCGGCTATCTGCCGGATCGCATCCTCAGAAAGGATGGTTTGAAAATGTTCATTAAATAAAGCCTTAGTCGCATAAGTATTTGGGATACGTTTGCTGTACTCTGAAAGTCTGCTGCGGACTTTCGTAAAATCATACTTGTTGTCCTCGGCAGACAGGCAGAGATAATAACAATTATTTTCGGTATCTTTATATAAGCGGCTTTCATGCGGAAAGCTAATCACCAGTTTTGCTGCATTAGCTACTTCTTCCAGAGAAGAAAAGCAGTATACGTCACAATTGGAATCCATTATGGCCAGGTGCACTGCATCAGCCAGTTCGGACAGATCGCTGTCAGAAGCATCGTCAAGGAAATTGAGAACTCCGTCGGAATCTTCCAGATTCATATTGCCGGATGAAAGCTTTGAGTTGACTAATTTCTCGTAACGGTCGTTAAACTGATCGGCGTCTTCCACTTTCGTGACGACGAGGATCAGACATTCCTGGGAGACCGGGATCGCTTCTACCATAAGAGGAATGTTATTGGTCTCAAAACCTAATTCCTGAGAAGCTTTCTTCATCAGTTCGCGGAACAGTCCTTTGGCCTTATCGGAACCAAATGCCAGTTCATTGAGCAGTGTCTCTTTTCCAGCAAGGTCAGCTTTATTCAAAGTACATCGGATTTGATTGTCACTAATTCGTTCTATCTTCATAGTCATCACTCCCTTACTTTATATTATAGTATAGTATCTGAATGCATATGTGTAAAGTGTTTCTGAACAACTTACAAAAATATACAGAAATACTTGAAATTATTTACAGAATTTGATATTATAAACTTACAGCATATGGAAAAGAGCTCTTTCCTGCGCTGAGGCGCCGCATCTTCACTGCCTTTTCGGCAGTGTCTTAAATTTATATATCATAGCACTTTTCTGGCTCATTTCACAAACATTTCAGAATGGAGATTATCATGGGACATCGCAGTGATTTATTGGATTATTTAGAACTTGGATTGGCAGTCCAGGTCGATGGAATACCCGTAGACAACAGCAATCAGGAACAAATGGATCTTATGCTTGAGGAAGATGATTCCTACATGAAAGACTTCATTGATGATGAGAAAGGGGAGATCTGTGCCGTCTACTATCAAAAAGTAACCAATCATTAAACAATGCGTCATCTATACCAGTAGTATCTCAATTAAGCCAAGGGATTATTTCTCTTGGCTTAAATAGGATTGAATTCCCTTATAGATGGCCTGTGCTGCTTTTTCCTGATAGGCTTTATCCTCAAGTTTCTGCTTTTCTTCTTCATTGCTTAAAAAACCGCACTCTGCGATGACAGTCACATAAGGATTATCCCGAAGAAGGAAGTAATCGCTGTTTGCTTTTGCCACTCTGTGGTTGTCTGGATCCAAATTTTCCACCAGAGAACTTTGCACGCAGTCGGCAAGCTGTTTTCCTTTTTGAGAACCCTGATAGTAAAATACCTGTGCACCGTGCACTTCACCGCTGGGATAGCTGTTCTGATGAATACTCACCACAAGGACCGGCTCGGCATCAAAGATGATCTGCTTCCTGTTGGAGAGATCGGAAACTTTTACATTGGTCGTGCTGGTGGCCAGATTGTAGTCGCCGTCCCTGGTCATTTTTACCTTGAATTTTTTTTTCTCCAGGATCGTTTTTAATTTTTTTGATATGGCCAGATTGATGTCTTTTTCCAGCACATCTCCGCTGCCGACTTTGCCGGGATCATTGCCGCCGTGTCCGGGATCGATGATGATGACATTCTGTTTCCCAATCGTCTGGTTTACAAAGATGGGAAGGGTGATCGAGGAAATATAGAGCAGGACGATGATACAAAAGATTGCACCCCCTAAAAGTTGTTTGCGATATTTCATTTGGAGACCTCAGGACTTTTGTAATATTATATTCAGAAGAAGGCCTGATATATGAATGAGTTTTTTTACCACTATTTCTGTCACGTTTTAAAATGCGTTCCTCCAATAGTGGTAAAAACTATCGTTTAAAATCGGAACGTCCCAGGTATTCGTTGGTCATTTTTACGACTTGGTCCGACAGCAGTGTGATGGAGATCAGATTCGGTATGGCCATCAAGCCGTTAAAGGTATCCGAGAGGTTCCAGACAAAGGACAGGTGCAGGATGGAGCCTAAAAATATAAAATAAAGAAAGACAAGTTTATAATTTGTGACGGCTTTTTTTCCAAATAAATAGGCAGCCGCCGTCTCGCCGTAAAAGGACCAGCCGATGAGGGTGGCAAATGCGAAGAATACGATGGCGATGGATACGAAGGCAGAGCCCCAGGAGCCGAAGACTGTGGAGAAGGCAGCGCTGGTCAGGGGGACTCCATTGGGCAGTGAATCAAAATGGATTGTAGTGCCCTGGGCCGCGTCCAGAGCCATGGCTTTTAGATAAGTTCCCTCGTCATAGACGCCGGAAGTGAGGATGGTAAGGGCTGTGATCGTACACATCACAACGGTGTCGGTAAATACTTCAAAGATACCCCACATGCCCTGGACTACGGGTTCTTTTGCATCGGAATTTGTATGTACGGTGACGGAACTTCCCAATCCTGCCTCATTGGAGAAGACTCCGCGGGAGATTCCCTTTTTCATGGCAATGGTGATCCCGTAGCCAAGGACGCCTCCTCCGGCGGCTTTTGGTGAGAAAGCACCGTGAAGGATCGAATGGATGGTAGATGGAAGCCGGTCTATGTGGACAAAAATAATAACAATACAGCCCAGTGTGAATAAAGCAGCCATTACCGGGATGATTTTTTCTGTCACGCCGGCGATCCGTTTGATTCCTCCCATTATGACAAAACCTACCATGAACAGGGTGACAAGACCTGTGATTACTGGGGAGATTGAAAAAGCAGAAGAGAGTGCGGATGCCATAGAGTTTGCCTGTGTCATGTTTCCGATCCCGAGAGAAGCGAGAAGGCAGAATGCTGCAAACAGAGCGGCCAGCCATTTTGCGCCGAGACCCCGTTCCATATAGACCATGGCACCTCCGGCCCATTTCCCATTTTTGTCCCGGTAACGGTATTTCATTCCGAGTGTGATTTCCGCATAATGTGTCATCATTCCCAGGATGGAAGAAATCCACATCCAGAAGATGGCTCCGGGCCCTCCGGCAGTGATGGCAGTGGCAACCCCGGCGATATTTCCGGTTCCCAGGGTCCCGGCCAGGGCAGTGCAGAGAGACTGAAACTGCGAGATAGAAGCGGAATCTTTTGTTTTTCTTACCTCGGATTTTTTCAAAGAGGACAAGAGCGTGGAAGAAATCCACAATCGAAAATGTCTTAACTGGAAGCATTTTGTTCTAAGCGTAAACATCAGACCGACACCTAAAAAACAGGCCAGCATAGGAGTTCCCCAGATAAAGGAATTGAATGCATTATTCAGACGGCTGATCAGAGAAAATATTTGAACCATATATCAAACCTCTTTGTGATAATTAAAGTATTATATTCAGCCAAGCAGCAGGTTTATGATTTATGGCGGAAAACTCCTTGCTTTATTTTTCAGCAAAAGTTTGTTATAATAATTATTAATAGGTTTTTCTCAGAAGAAGGATGGGTTTTATGAAGACAATTGTGAGAAACGTTGAGAACAAGGACAATAAGGAAGCGATCCGGGAAGCTGCCGGGCTTCTTCGGGAGGGGAAGCTGGTAGCTTTTCCCACGGAGACAGTCTATGGACTTGGAGGCAGTGGCTGGATGGAAGAGGCTGCTTCCAAAATCTACGAGGCAAAAGGGAGACCGTCTGACAATCCTCTCATCCTTCATATCGGGAGCATGGAGATGATCGATGAGATCGCATCCTGCGTACCGGGGCCGGCCAAAAAAGCGATGGAAGTTTTCTGGCCGGGTCCGCTGACCGTGATCCTGCCCAAAAGCGACAGGGTTCCGTACCGGGTTACCGGGGGACTCGATTCCGTAGCCGTCCGGATGCCCAGTCATCCTGCGGCATTGGCCCTGCTGAGAGAGACGGGTGTTCCTGTGGCCGCGCCCAGCGCCAACATTTCGGGAAGGCCCAGTCCGACAAAGGCGGAACATGTGGTAGAAGACCTGGACGGGAAGATCCCGATGGTATTGGACGGTGGGAAAGTAGAGGTCGGTGTCGAATCGACGATCGTTGATTTTACCGGAGAAGTACCGGTCATTTTAAGGCCGGGAAAGATTACAAAAGATGAACTCGAGAAGACTCTTTTGACAGAGGTGCTGATGAGCACTCCGTCAGTCAAAGAGGATACAGTGCCCAAGGCACCCGGAATGAAGTACAAGCATTATGCGCCGAAAGCTCAGCTGATTCTTATCCTTGGGGAGGACATAGAGAAAGTTGTAAAGGAGATCACCAAAAGGGTCCATGACTGCCGGGAGCAGGGCATGAAGACCGGAGTTATCGCCACTGAAGAGACAATGGGCGATTACGATGCAGATGAGGTGATCTCTGTGGGAAGCCGCAGCCATATGGAGACAGTGACGGCAAACCTCTATGACGTGCTGAGAGAGTTTGACCACATAGACGTGGACGTGATCTTTTCAGAAGGATTTGAAGGTGAAGAGTATGAAGAAGCGGTGATGAACCGTCTGGCTAAAGCAGCGGGACATCAGGTGATCCGTGTTTAAAAGGAGATTAGTTTGAAAAAAATTATATTTGTAAGTACGAACAACACCTGCCGCAGTTTTATTGCGGAATCGGTGCTGCGGAAATATTTAAAAGACGCCCACAGAAGAGACATCCAGGTGGAGTCCAAGGGACTTGTCGTATTATTTCCGGAGCCGGTACACACAAAAGCAGCAGATCTGGTCAGGAAGAGCGGGATTGAGATCGTAGATTTCAAAGCATCCCAGCTTACGCAGGAAGATGTGGAGACCAGTGATCTGATTCTCACTATGAATGATAAGCAGAAGGAAAAAGTACTGGAAGACTATCATGGATATAAGGAAGTGGCCACCATCAACGAGTATGCCAACCATGAGGGGGCGGTCATTGATCCTTACGGGATGGATGACGAAGACTATGAACATTGCTTTGTACAGATTACACAATTAATCCATAAAATCTGGAACCATAAGTTAGGAGGAAATGAAATGATAGGTATTGGATGCGACCACGGCGGGTATGCGCTGAAACAGGCGGTTATTAAGCACCTGGAGGAAAAGGGGCACGCGGTAAAAGACTACGGATGCTACTCAGAGGAATCTTGTGATTACCCGGTATACGCGAAAGCAGTGGCTGAGGGTATACTGAAGGACGAAGTGAAACAGGGGATTCTGATCTGCGGAACAGGCATCGGCATTTCCATCACTGCCAATAAGATCAAAGGCATCCGGGCAGCGCTGTGCGCAGATACATTCAGCGCAAGAGCCACAAGAGAACATAACAACGCCAACATTCTGGCGCTGGGGGCAAGAGTTACCGGAGAAGGCCTGGCACTGGATATCGTGGACACATTTTTGGAGACAAAGTTTTCTAACGATGAGCGTCATATCCGCAGGATCAATATGATCGAGGATTAAATTTTCAGGAGATATTATACGGCATGGACAGCACGCGCGGCTTCTGTGCCGTATGCTTTTTTGTTCAGAAAACAAGAAAGAGAATAAATACCAGATAAATATGGAAATAATAGCTACTGTACGAAGCTTTTTTTCCTAGCCATAATATGTTTTGGATGATATAATTACAAAGTGTGGATAGAAACTTTTTCAAGGAGGTCTTTATGAAGATCAATAAGGACATTGTCCGCTCATTATCTTTGATAACACAGCTGGGAATCACGATTCTGACATCGACATTTCTGTGCATGTTTTTAGGCCTTTGGCTGGACCGAAAGTTTTCTACCCATTTTTTTATCCCGTTATTGATTCTGGGCATTGGAGGAGGACTAAGCGGTGCCTGGAAACTCATAAGGAATGTCAGTGAAGACGAGGAGGGTGATGATAATGGAAGAGCTTAAAGAGATCAATCCTGTCCTCTTGGAATTGCTGGCCGGATTGGGGATCTACGGTGCGGCGGCCGGTGCAGCCGGCATGGTCACATCAGGGGGATCTCTGTATTTTCTGGGAGGGATCCTTGCGGGGCTGTTTCTTGCGGCCTGTCTGATCCTGAATATGTATCTGACCATTGATACTGCACTGGATCTGGATCCTGAATCTGCAAATAAGTATATGGTAAGGCGGACTCTGGTCCGCAAGTTCCTGACTGTCCTTGCGGCAGCCGTTGGGATTAAGATCCATATGCTGACATTTTCAGGGATCATACTTGGAGTTTTGGGGATTAAGATAGCGGCATATCTGCAGCCATTGATCCACCGCCGTGTATCGGAAAAACGATCCGGCAGGAACGAAGAAGTAAAAAGTAGAATGGATTAAAAAGGAGGGAATGCTATGGGAATGATTCAGGCCCCCATGTTGGCTGCCGCATCGGGAAATGATGTGGACTTCATGGTGCACGGGCTGATACCATTGAATTTTTTCGGGCATAAGGTATGGATCACCACCACACATGTGACAACACTGATCGTCATGCTCTTTATCATGGCGCTGGCCCTGATCGCGAGGCGGAGTATCATGAAAGATTATGAAAAGCCCAGCGGTCTTGCCAATGCAGTGGAACTGGTGGTGGAAATGCTGGATAAGCTGGTGAAGAGCACCATGGGAAAACACTGGAAGCCGTTTGCCAACTATATCGGAAGCATCATGTTTTTCATCTTTATTGCCAACACATCGGGGCTTTTTGGGCTCCGGGCGCCGACGGCCGATTATGGGACTACTTTGTCTCTGGCACTGATCACCTTTGTGATGATCCAGTACAGCGCATTTAAGACGAGGAAGTTCCGCATGTTTACGGACCTGTTTCAGCCGATTCCGGTGCTGTTTCCGGTCAATGTCATCGGTGAGTTTGCAACTCCGGTGTCGCTGTCGCTGCGTCTGTTCGGAAACATCATGGCAGGGACCATCATGCTTTCGCTGTGGTACGGCCTGCTTCCGATCTTTGCGAAGCTGGGACTTCCGGCATTTCTGCATGTATATTTTGACTTGTTTTCCGGTGCGATCCAGACCTTTGTCTTTGCCATGCTGACCATGACATTTATCGCAGACAAGAGGAACGCGTAAACCGGAAGAAACTATCAAGAGCAATAAAAAGAATAATTTTATTTTTAGGAGGATTTTCTTATGAATATTTCAAGTGAAGCATTTGTATTAGGTTGTTCAGCAATCGGAGCGGGCCTTGCGCTGATCGCAGGTATCGGACCTGGTGTGGGACAGGGATACGCAGCAGGACAGGGTGCGGCAGCCGTAGGACGCAATCCGGGCGCCAAGGGAGACATCATGTCTACGATGCTTCTTGGACAGGCAGTTGCAGAGACCACAGGTCTTTATGGTTTGGTTATCGGCCTGATTCTGTTATACGCTAACCCGTTATTCGCTAAATTATAATCCGGGAAATAAAACGGCGGCAGAAGCCGTCGGGAAATGACAAACCGGAGAGAATTCAGGGAAAGGAGGACAGGACGTGGACAGAATCTTTGGACTTGATATCCAGCTTGGATTTGACGTTTTATGCCAGGCAATCGCGGTTTTTATCATGTTTGCTTTTTTATCTTATGTATTGTTTGAACCGGTCAGGAAGCTTTTAAATGACCGTAAAAATAAAATCGCAGATGATCTGGATACTGCGGCGGCCGACAAAGAAGAGGCGGCCAGACTGAAAGCTGAGTATGAAGAAAAGATCAGGGATATAGAAAAAGAAGCCGATGAGATTTTAAGCCAGGCCAGAAAGAAAGCCCTGAAAAGGGAAGAGGAGATCGTTTCGGGAGCCAGACAGGAAGCACTGAGGATCACAGAGCGGGCGGAAAATGAGATCGAGCTGGAAAAGAAAAAGGTCCGGGATCAGGTGAAACAGGAAATGATCCAGGTGGCAGTGGCTATGGCAGGCATGATCATTACAGACAAGATCGATCCGGCAAAGCAGGATGCCCTTGTGGAAGAGACCTTAAAGGAGATGGGTGATCAGACATGGCGAAGCTAGTCAGCAAAACATATGGAGATGCCTATCTTTCGCTGGCAGAGGAGAAAGGAAATCTTGACTCTGTCAAAGAAGAAGTCCTTAATGTGCGCCGGGTGTTTTTGGAGAGCGGGGAGCTGAATCAGATGCTTTCCCACCCCAAGATCGTAAAAGAAGAAAAAATGCGGATCCTGGAGACAGCATTTAAAGGCAGGATTTCTGAGGACATGATGGGCTTTTTGTTGGTCATTGTGAAAAAAGACCGATACCGTGACATAATGTCTGTTCTCGACTATATGATCGGCCGGATGAAGAAGAAAGAGGGGATAGGGAGCCTTCAGGTTGCCTCCGCTTTTGAACTGTCCGAAGGGCAGAAAAAGGACATTGTGGATCGAATGAAAGAACTGACAGATTACAGGGAGTTTGAAGTGGACTATGAGATAGACGAGGGGCTGATCGGAGGGCTGGTGCTGCGGCTCGACGACAGGGTCATCGACAGTTCCATAAGGACGAAGCTTCAGACCATGGGAAAGAGTCTGTCAAAAATACAGTTGTGATTATAGGCAAGGAGGCAAAAAAGCAAAATGAATTTAAGGCCAGAAGAGATCAGTTCTGTCATTAAAGAGCAGATCAAACAATACTCTACCAAGCTTGAAACCTCTGATATTGGAACCGTGATTCAGGTAGCCGACGGAATTGCAAGAATCCATGGTCTTGATGAGGCCATGCAGGGAGAACTTTTAGAATTCCCGGGGGAAGTATACGGAATGGTGCTGAACCTTGAGGAAGACAACGTCGGAGCCGTACTGCTGGGAGATCAGAAAAACATCAGTGAAGGGGATGTCGTAAAGACGACCGGAAGAGTCGTGGAAGTGCCGGTAGGTGACGCGATGACCGGACGTGTTGTGAATTCTCTGGGACAGCCGATTGACGGAAAAGGTCCGATCGAGACAGAAAAGTACCGTCCAATAGAAAGAGTTGCATCAGGAGTTATCTCAAGAAAATCCGTAGATACTCCGCTTCAGACAGGAATCAAAGCGATCGATGCCATGGTGCCGATCGGACGCGGGCAGAGGGAGCTGATCATCGGCGATCGGCAGACCGGAAAGACTGCCATCGCGGTTGATACAATTATTAATCAGAAAGGTGAGGGGGTTCACTGTATTTATGTAGCCATCGGACAGAAGTCATCGACCGTAGCCAATATCGTAAAGACACTGGAAGAGTACGGAGCCATGGATTACACCACAGTGGTGGCATCCACCGCAAGTGAGCTGGCACCACTCCAGTATATCGCCCCATACGCAGGATGTGCCATCGGGGAAGAGTGGATGGAGAAAGGGGAAGATGTTCTTGTCATCTATGATGACTTGAGCAAGCATGCCACCGCATACCGTACCCTGTCCCTGCTGCTTCGGAGACCGCCGGGACGGGAGGCTTATCCGGGAGACGTCTTTTATCTTCACTCAAGGCTTCTGGAACGGGCAGCCAAGTTATCCGATGAACTGGGAGGAGGTTCTCTGACAGCCCTTCCGCTCATTGAGACCCAGGCAGGAGATGTATCTGCCTATATTCCGACCAACGTTATTTCCATCACGGACGGACAGATTTACCTGGAGACCGAGATGTTCAATGCGGGATTCCGTCCTGCGATCAATGCGGGGCTTTCTGTATCCAGGGTAGGCGGTGCGGCACAGATTAAAGCGATGAAAAAGATTGCAGGCCCGATCCGTACAGACCTTGCACAGTACAGGGAGCTCGCTGCCTTTGCACAGTTCGGTTCAGAACTCGATGATGACACCAAAGAACGTCTGGCACAGGGTGAGAGGATCAAGGAAGTGCTCAAGCAGCCTCAGTATCAGCCGCTTCCGGTAGAACAGCAGGTGGTTATTATCTATGCGGCTACCAGAAAATATCTTTTGGAGATTAAGGTTGAAGATATCCTGGACTTCCAGAAGGAGCTGTTTGAATTGATCGACACCAAGTATCCGGATGTGTTCCGTTTGATCCGGGAGACAAAGGAGCTTGGAAAAGAAGCGGAAGACATGCTGATCACTGCGATCAAAGAGTGCAGGCAGCAGTTTGAAGCAAAGTAAAGAGGTGAGCTTTTATGGCATCAATTGTTGATATAAAAAGAAGAAAAGCCAGTATCGAGAGCACCGGACAGATTACAAAGGCGATGAAGCTTGTCTCAACGGTAAAGCTTCAGAGAGCAAGGGTGAGGGCCGAGGAATCCAGGACTTACTTCAACAAGATGTACCGGACCGTATCTTCGATCCTGGCCCAGTCAGATAATATCGACCACCCGTATTTAAAGTCCAATGGTTCGGAAAAGAAAGCAGTGATCGCTGTTTCCTCCAACCGGGGACTGGCCGGAGGGTACAATAACAATATTGTCAAGATGATCCGTGACAGCGGACTCAACAGGGAAGATGTGATGATCTACGGAGTCGGACATAAGGCTATGGACAGTCTGGCAAACAGGGGATATCATATCGTCTCCGATGACTCTGAAATGATCGACGAACCGGAGTATGAAGACGCCGTTGATCTGGGAAACCGTGTCCTCAAGGCCTTTAAGGACGGTGAAATCGGTGAGATATATCTGGCATATACCAATTTTAAAAATACGGTAGTTCATGAGCCCACGATGATCAAACTGCTTCCTGTGGAGATCGATCCAAAGGAAAAGGAAGGGGAAGACTCCAAAACACTCATGAACTATGAGCCGGAACCGGAAGAAGCTTTATCCATGCTGATTCCCAAGTACGTCTGCAGTCTGATCTTCGGTGCGCTTGTTACATCGGTTGCCAGCGAAAACGGTGCCAGGATGCAGGCCATGGATTCGGCAACGACCAATGCCGAAGAATTAATTGACAACTTAAGCCTTGCCTATAACCGGGCAAGACAGGGCGCTATCACGCAGGAATTGACAGAAATCATTTCAGGAGCGGAGGCGCTGGAATAGAAGTAGGAGGAATTATTAAATGGCAGATAATCATACAGGGAAGATCACCCAGATTATTGGTGCGGTTTTAGATATCAAGTTCAGTGACGGGCATCTGCCGGAGATCAATGACGCTATTGATATTATGACAAAGCAGGGCGGGAAGCTGGTTGTAGAGGTTTCCCAGCATCTGGGCGATGACACCGTGAGATGTATTGCGATGGGACCGACAGACGGTCTGGTTCGAGGGATGGAGGCGGTCTGCACAGGCGGGCCGATCTCTGTTCCGGTAGGAGAGCAGACCCTGGGAAGAATGTTTAATGTCCTTGGAGATCCTATTGACAATAAACCGGCCCCTGAGAATGCAAAACGACAGCCGATCCACAGAAAGGCGCCGGCTTTCAAGGACCAGTCTACAGAGACTGAGGTCCTGGAGACAGGCATCAAGGTCGTAGACCTTTTATGCCCGTACCAGAAAGGCGGAAAGATCGGACTGTTCGGCGGTGCCGGCGTAGGAAAGACGGTCCTGATTCAGGAATTGATCCGAAACATTGCGACAGAGCACGGCGGATATTCTGTTTTCACCGGAGTCGGAGAACGTACAAGAGAGGGCAACGACCTTTACCATGAAATGAGTGAGTCAGGAGTCATCGACAAAACTGCCATGGTATTCGGACAGATGAATGAGCCGCCGGGAGCGCGTATGCGGGTCGGCCTTACAGGATTGACTATCGCAGAAAACTTCCGTGACGAGGGTGGAAAAGATGTCCTTTTATTTATCGACAATATTTTCCGTTTCACCCAGGCAGGCTCCGAGGTGTCAGCACTTCTTGGGCGTATGCCGAGTGCGGTTGGATATCAGCCGACTCTCCAGACAGAGATGGGCGCTCTCCAGGAGCGGATCACTTCGACCAAAGACGGTTCTATCACATCCGTACAGGCAGTCTATGTGCCGGCCGATGACTTGACCGACCCGGCTCCGGCGACAACCTTTGCCCATCTGGATGCCACAACCGTACTTTCCCGTGCCATCGTGGAACAGGGAATTTACCCGGCAGTGGACCCTCTGGAGTCCACATCCAGGATTCTGGACCCGAAGATCGTCGGGGAAGAACACTATCAGGTGGCCAGAGGGGTGCAGGAGATCCTTCAGAGATACAAAGAGCTCCAGGATATCATCGCAATCCTCGGTATGGATGAGCTTTCTGATGAAGAAAAGCTGATCGTAGACCGGGCAAGAAAGATTCAGCGGTTCCTGTCCCAGCCGTTCTTCGTGGCAGAACAGTTTACGGGTACGGTTGGAAAATATGTAACCTTAAATGATACGATCCAGGGCTTCAAAGAAATATTAGACGGCAGGCATGATGACATTCCGGAGGGAATGTTCCTGAATGCGGGAAGTATTGATGAGGTTGTGGAACGTGCGAAAGCAAAGTAGGCAGGTGATCCTATGGCTGAAAATCTGATGAAACTGGAAGTGACCACTCCGGACCGCTCTTTTTATGCGGGAGTGGTCCGGATGGCTGAGTTTACGACCACAGAAGGGGATGTGGGAATCTATCCGAAACATATCCCAATGACAATGATTATAGCTCCCGGCATCCTGACCATCACGGAGGCAGACGGAACGAAGAAACAGGCGGCTCTGATGAAAGGATTTGTGGAGATCACCAAGGAGGCTGTCAACATTTTAGCAGAGGTTGCGGAATGGCCGGGTGAGATTGACTTAGAGCGGGTGGAGCGTGCCAAGAGACGTGCCCAGGAACGCCTGAAACACAAGAGTGATACAGACCTCACCAGGGCGGAAATGTCTTTAAGGAGAGCTCTGGTAAGAGAAGAATTATCAAAAAGGATGTAGACAGAACATATTTCTGGACGGGCAGCCATGAGAGCCGCGTTCAGAAATATGTTTTTTCGGTTTTATGGAAAGGGGCTGTAAAGATATGAAGAGAATATATCAAAGGCTTGGACCGGCAATGATACTGGATGGGTCTGTCATACTGAGAAGGTTCATCTGTTTGCCAAGTTGTTATTCTGATACCGGGGATCTAAAGTTACTTCGTCTTCAAACCACTCAGGCCCCTCGTAATCCAGAGCGGCTTCTTCGGACGCAAATTCAACTTCAGCCATCATGAGACCTTCGTGGTCACCGTGGAATACATCCAGTTCGATGGTGAGAGAGTCTGAGTCAGGAATCTGGTAGCGTGTCTTATAGATGAGAATACCGTCGATCTTGCTTTTCAGGTGCTCATAAGCCTGCTTCGTCAGAGGAAATTCATGCTCGGCCCGTTTCATCAGACCTTTAGACTTATAGGTCAGGATGTAATCATGGTCGAGTCTGCGGATCCGGATCACCGGTTCCATGCACAGATATCCCTGCTCGATTTCGGAGTGGGGATAGGAATCAAGGTCTTTCGGCGGGTCGGTAACAATAAACTTGCGTTCTATTTCCATAGTGCGTTCCTCCTTTTTCCTCATTATATACGCAGCGGAGACAGAATGCAAAGGAAATTGACAACGGGGCGGAAAGCTTTTAAAATGTTTTAGAAACATGAATACAGAGAAGGCGAGGAAGATACAATGCGTTTAAGGAATGTGCCGGGAGCGGCGGACATGATAGCGGCCAGTCCGTTTTCAGTCAATCAACCGGAAGAATGGAAAGGCAAGTGGAGGGAACTGTTTGGCAATGACAGGCCGGTTCATATAGAGATCGGTATGGGGAAAGGAAAATTTCTTTTGACATTGGCGGAAAAGAATCCCGAAATCAACTATATCGGGATCGAAAAGTTTTCCAGTGTTCTCGTGAGAGCAGTAGAAAAAACGGAAGAGTTTGAGGGGAATAACTTGAGACTGATCCGCATGGACGCGGAGAATCTTCAGGATGTATTTGCCGAGGGAGAGATCGACCGGATCTATCTGAATTTCTCCGATCCGTGGCCGAAAGAACGTCACGCAAAGCGGAGGCTTACGTCTACGAGATTTTATGAGAGGTATGACCACATCCTTGCGAAGGACGGGCAGGTTATTTTCAAAACGGATAACCGGGGGCTGTTCGACTTTTCCATGGAACAGACAGAGGAAGCCGGATGGAAGCTCCTTGACTGCACGTTCGATCTGCATCACAGTGAGTTTGCCAAAGACAATGTCATGACAGAATATGAGACAAAATTTTCTGAAAAAGGCAAGCCGATCTGCCGTTTCACAGCCTGCCGTTAATATTTTTATCCGTGTTGCATACTATAATAAAAAAGTGGTAAGATAATTATGAAACAGAAAAAGTGTCTAGTAAAGGTAAATCAATTCTTCTACCAGCATCCAAAGCACAGGAAATGGTTCTGCCGCCTGCTGGCATCGCTGGAAGAAGCAAAAGATTGTTTATGCCGGTCAAGATAAGGAGAATGAATATGGAGTATACGTTTACGAAGGAAAATTTCCAGGCAGAAGTGTTAGACTCAGAGCAGCCGGTACTTGTCGATATGTTTGCAACGTGGTGCGGACCGTGCAGGATGATGGGGCCGGTTGTGGAAGAACTGGCAAAGGAGTACGAGGGAAGCGTTAAAGTCGGAAAGCTGGATATCGATGAGAACAGTGATATCGCAGGGCAGTACGGCGTAATGTCAGTACCTACTTTCCTGGTCTTTAAGAACGGCCAGGTGGCAGCAAAGGTTGTAGGAGCTGTGCCTAAAGAAGAATTAAAGGAAGCCGTGGATAAAGCACGCTAGAGACTAAGAAATGAACGAATAAAAACGGATGGACGGAACGTAAACCGGCCATCCGTTTTTCTGTGGGTCTGCCCCGGGGATTTCGTTTGACAATATGAAAGACAGCAATTAAACTAAAAAACAGATAGTCAATGAAGAAAAGGTGGAACCATGAATATATTAAACATAGAACATATAAGTAAGATTTTTGGAGATAAGACCATATTTGATGACGTCTCTTTAGGAGTGCATCAGGGAGATAAGATCGGAGTGCTGGGCGTCAACGGGACAGGGAAATCAACTTTATTAAAGATCATTGCAGGAATGGAAACGGCTGACGAGGGAGAGGTGATCTTCGGCAGAGGTATCCGAACGGCTTTCCTCCCACAGAACCCGGAGTTTCCGGACGGGGCAAAGGTGCTGTCCTATGTGACGGAAGGGAAACATGATCCGGACGGGGGTGAGCCGGTGAGCGAGGCCAAGGCGATCCTTACAAAGCTTGGGATCTGTGATTTTGAGGAGACTGTAGATCACCTGTCCGGCGGGCAGAAAAAAAGAGTGGCGCTGGCCCGGACTCTTGTGGACCCGGCAGATGTACTGATTCTGGACGAGCCAACCAACCATATAGACAACGATATGGCCCTGTGGCTGGAAGATTATCTGAAACGGTTTAAAGGAGTCCTGATCATGGTGACCCACGACCGTTATTTTCTGGACCGTGTAACCAATAAGATCGCAGAGATTGACAAGGGAAAACTGTACACCTATGACTCCAACTATTCAGGCTTTTTGGCTTTAAAGACACAGAGAGAAGAGATGGAGCTGGCCGCGGAGCGCAAACGCCGGAGTCTTCTGAGGACGGAGCTGGAATGGGTGAAGCGGGGACCTCAGGGCAGAGGGACCAAACAGAAGGCAAGGCTTGACCGGTATGAACAGCTGAAAAACATGGAAGGCCCCAGGGAAGCCCGGAATGTAGAGATGGATTCCGTCGGAACGAGACTCGGCAAGAAGACCATTGAACTTCATCGGATTTCCAAGGCATACGGAGAGAAAAAGCTCATAAAAGACTTTACCTATATTATTTTAAGGGATGACCGGCTGGGGATTATCGGGCCGAATGGCTGCGGCAAATCCACACTGATGAAAATCATCACAGGGCGTCTGGTCCCTGATTCCGGAGAAGTTGTGACCGGAGACACGGTAAAGATCGGATATTTTGCACAGGAAAATGAAGACATGGAGGATGACATCCGGGTTATCGACTATATCCGGGATGTGGCTGATTATATTCAGACACCCGGCGGGAAGATCAGCGCGTCTCAGATGCTAGAACGCTTTTTATTCACGCCTTCCATGCAGTACACACCTCTGTCCAAACTTTCGGGAGGAGAAAAGAGGAGGCTCTATCTGCTCAAAGTTCTGATGGATGCACCGAATGTGCTGGTGCTCGATGAGCCCACCAACGACCTGGACATAGCGACATTGAGAGTCCTTGAGGATTACCTGGATTCTTTTCAGGGGATTGTTCTGACTGTGTCCCATGACCGCTATTTTCTGGACCGCATCGCCGGCAGGATTTTTGCATTTGAGGGCGGCGGTGAAATAAAGCAGTATGAGGGCGGGTATACAGACTACCTGAGAGCAGTAAAACCGGCGGAGCAGACAAAGCCGAAGGAAAAAACAGATAAGAAATCATGGAAACAGAAAGATACCAGACTGAGATTTTCATATAAAGAACAGAGAGAATATGAAACCATAGATGAGGACATTGAACGGCTGGAAGAAAAAATTGCATCTGTGGGACAGCAGATGGAGGAAAACGCCAGCCAGTATACGAAGCTTGCAGAACTGACAGAAGAAAAGTCAAAACTGGAAGAACAGCTGAACGGAAAGATGGAGCGGTGGGTTTACTTGAACGACCTGGCAGAAAAAATTCAAGCCCAGAATTCCTGAGAGGTGGATTTGGATGAAGAAGAGTAAAAAACATAGCAGGATAAAGTCTCTGTATGAGGTTCTTTTGTGTGCTTTGCTCGCGGGAAGTCTGTTTGCCTGCCAAAAGCATGAATCTGCCGAGGCTGAGAACCCCAAGTATGTGATCGGCGTCGTGACAAAATCACGGAACAGTGAATATTGGATGTCAGTCTGTTCCGGCATGGAAAAAGCGGCTTCAGATCTGGGAGCATCGGTCATTATTCTGTCTCCGGATACGGAGACAGATGAGAAAACCCAGCAGCAGATGATCGGCAGCCTTCTGAAAAAAGATATTGATGCCCTGGCAGTATCTCCGATCAATTCCCACAATGCAAAGGACTACTTAAAGAAGGCGGAAGAAAAAGGAATACAGGTTGTATCCTTTGACACAAAGATTCTTGAGAGAGGAGTTCCCTATATTGGAATAGACAATGAAAAAGTAGGGAGAGACCTGGCTGAATATATGGCGGGCCAGATGAAAAAGAAAGGGGTTGCAGGAATTATATCCGGAAACCTGAAACAGAGTTCCCATGCCTCAAGGATGAAAGGCTTTAAGGATTATATAGAGAAAAATACAGACATAAAGATTGCCTTTACCGAGAGCGGATACAGCAATCTGCGGATGCCGGAGAAAGAAATCTCAAGGCTTATGAGAGAACATCCGGAGTTGAATGGGATTTTTGCTACGAGCGCCGTGACCGCACTTGGAATCATGGAGTACATGGAAGACCGTCCGGTGCTGATTGCCACAGTGGATGCCCAGGAGGATGCGCTCGATGCGGTTAAGAAGGGAAGAATCGGGGCTTTGGCTTATCAGCCGGGCTATGAAATCGGTTATGAGACGGTACGCTATATCGTAAACCAAAAAGAAGGCAAAAAGCAGCCGGAACAAAAAATCATTAAAGTAGATCTAAAAATAAAACCACAAAAATAAAAAAAGTACATACAGCTGAGGACCTTTGGCAGAGCAAAGGTCCTTTACTTTCATATATTATATGGCAGCCGGAATGCGTTACAAAAATATAATATCAAATCTAAAAAATCCATGGATACGACTTCGGATACCGGAAGGTAAAATAAAACCAAAGGCACAGATCATAGGATATCACATTGGAAAGTCTTTGGCAGACGAAACACCATAAAAAGGAGAGAAGTCTATGCAGATTACCGTGAAATGCTGAAAAAAGCAGATATCGATGCAGTTGCCATAGTGACGACGAGCGGAGAGCACTGCTGGCAGATCGAAGCCGCTTTGGATGCGGGAAAGCATGTTTTTTCCGACAAGCCGCTGGGATTAACGGTTGAGGAGTGCAGGACAGCTGAGGCTGCTGTGGAACGCCATCCGGAACTGACATTTTTCCTTGGGTTCATGCGCCGCTATGATCCGTCTTATGCGTATGCAAAGGAAAAGATCAAAGAAGGGGCCATCGGTACACCATATATGGTGAAAGCGGCAGGAATCGATCCGGAAGCTCTGGTAGAAGGAGCCATTAAATTTGCAGCGACCAGCGGGGGGATCTTCATTGATATGGCGATCCATGACATCGATCTGATGCGCTGGTTCCTGGAATCCGATCCCGTGGAAGTATATGCGGCAGGAGCCACATTCAAACATCCGGAGTTTAAGGAAGCGGGAGATGACGAGACCGGTGCGGCAATGTATAAATGCGAAAACGGTGCACTGGGATTTGTGCACGTCGGACGTACTGCGGCACATGGATATCACGTTGAGACAGAGATTGTCGGCACCGAAGGCTCTTTAAGGATCAGTCCGGTACCGGAAAAAAATCTGTGTATGATCTATGATAAAAACGGGGCTGTGAAAGAATGTGTCAGCGGTTTTCCGGAGAGATTTGCAGAGTCTTATCAGCTGGAAATGGCAGAATTCATCAACTGTGTCCAGAAAGGCGTTAAACCGGACGTCACCGTATACGACGGCACAAAATCAACACAGATTGGCTTCGCAACTACAAAAGCCTGGAAAAAGGGAGGCATTGTAAAGATCGAATATTAAAAATCGGTCAGCTTGACACTCTTTGGGTGTCACGTATAATTAGAAATAGAAGAAAATATCAGGGAAGGGAGAGTGAGGTCTGATATGATACGCAGTATGCGGAGTAAAGTTTTCTTAGCCATCATCAGCATCACATTTTTGACTGCCTCGGCCATCACCCTGATATTTTATTTGAAATCTACTCAGATGATTGAGGACAATTACGGGACAAACCTCTATGGCCGCATTGAGCAGGTAGGGAATGCTTTCGATGATGCCATGAAAGAGATCTATTACATTACGGTACAGGCATCCAACGCAGAAGGGCTTTCCCGGCAGGCAGAAAGCTATCTAAAGACAGAAGATGCGGGACGGCTGGAGAAGATGTCCGGTATGCTGGGAGGATTCAAGAAACGAAACAGTGATATCGGATCAGTCTATCTGGTTCTTCCGGAACAGAAAACCATTGTTACGTCGGAGGATTATCCGGTTTATGTAAAGAAAGTAAATAACTCTGTATTAAAGCATATTGCAGAGATTTCTCTGGAGGACCACCCCGTCATTATCAAAGATCCGGTGAGAAAACAGAATAAAGTGCTGTCTTTTATCGAGCCCGTCATGAAAGACGGAAGTGTCCTTGGCTTTATCATGTGCAATATTGAAGAGCGGGCTGTCTATTATAAGTATCTGGATATTCTAAATGACGGCAGATCTTCGGAGGCGGTCCTCCTCAATAAGAAAAATGCCATTGTCTCTACGAAGAATGTCGAATCCATGGGCAAAATTTACAGGAACAGCAATTTTCCCGATATCCAGCAGAACGGCATTTTTAATAAAAGGACCCCGGCGGTCATAGGTATCAGCTATAAAACGGCATTTACCGGGTGCAGTTTTTTTATTACGGTTGAGAAGAGTGTCGTATTGAGTGACCTGAATCAGCTGAAATATTTTTTGCTGGCATTTTTATTTCTCTTTCTGGGCATCTCACTGATTCCCGCCTATTTTGCCACGAGGGCTATGTATGAGCCGTTAAGGAATCTGACGGCGGCGATGGATGAAATCAGCGCCGGAGAACTGGATAAAAGGGTCCAGGTCTGCACCAGGGATGAGATTGGACGGCTTTCCAATGATTTTAACAACATGCTGAACCAGATTGAAAAGCTGATTGAAAAGCTGATCAAGGAAGAAGGACTCAAAAAAGACGCAGAGCTGGAAGCACTTCAATACCAGATTACCCCGCATTTTATGTACAATACTTTAAATTCCATAAAGTTTGCGGCTCTGCTGAAAGGAGAGAAGGAGCTGGGCGGCCTGATCGGTGATTTTGTCGAGCTTCTGCAGGCAAGTGTCAACAAAAAAGGCACGTTTGTCACGGTCTCAGACGAGATCCATATTTTAAAAAATTATATTCATCTGCAGAAAATAAGGTATGACGGTCATTTTGATGTGGATTATGAGATCGGGAAAGACGCGGGCAGCTGTTTTGTCCCGCGGCTGATTCTGCAGCCTCTGGTGGAAAACTCTATTTTACATGGGCTGGATATGAAGATGGACAACAGCCAGATCGAGATCAGGGCCGTGATCGAAGAAGACTATTTATGTATCAGCGTGAAAGACAACGGAAGAGGAATGACACAGGAACAGATTTATGAACTGCTGACCAAAAAGACAAAGAAAACCAGCGGCCTGAGCGGGATCGGGGTTGTCAATGTCCGTGAGAGGCTCGAACTGTATTACGGAAACAATGCCGGTCTGGGCTATGACAGTAATTCCGACGGAACAACGGCATATCTGTATCTGCCGGCTTATAAAGACCAGAATCAGTATGCAGTGTGAAAGGAGAAAACGCCATGTACCGAACAATGATTGTCGATGACGATTTTTTAGTGCGCAGTTATCTGAAGCAGCTGGATGCCTGGGAGAAAGCGGGCTATGAGATCGCTGCAGATGTAAGGGATGCGGAAGAGGCTTTAAATGCAGTCAGAGAGCAGGCTCCCGACATGATCGTAACCGATATTTCCATGCCGCTGATGGACGGAATCGAGCTGATACGCAGGGTACGGGAAATGGGTCTTTCTACATATATCATCGTTCTGAGCTGTCATGATGATTTCAATTATGTGAAAGAGGCTATGCGCCTTGGGGCAAATGAATATGTACTGAAGAATTCTCTGGATGAGGATTCTCTTTTTGAGGTGCTTAAAAATGCGGAACACCATATGAACAGTATAAAGAAACTAAACAGTGAAGAAGAACGGACAAAAAAGCTGATCGAGGCCGGAAGCCAGTCCCTGAAGATCCGGTTTTTTAACGAGATTTTGGCGGGAGATATGAGTCCCGGGGAGCGGGAAGAAAGGCGCATTGAAGCCGGGATTAAAGGAAAATATATAAACAGTGCGGTCGTGAATATGTTTATCCCTGCCTGGATGTCGATCAAAGACAGCCAGTCACCGGCAGAGTCGGAACAATATGCGGCAGGATTCATAGAGCGTCTGTCCGCTCAGCTTCAGATGCTCCTGGGAGAGGAGCACAGCAGGGCCGAGACAGTTTCTCTGGGAGGAGGCATCTTCTGCTGTTTTCTGGATCTTTCTGATCTGAGCAGGAGCAGTGTGATGAGGCAGAAGCTCACAAGTGTGGCCTCTGCCTGCTTCAAATGCTGCAAGGAGGAGATCTTTGACTACGATATTGCAGTCAGCAATATCTGCATCGGAGAGGGCGGCATCCGCCAGGCATACCAGCAGGCAAGAGAGGCCATTAAGCTTAGTTTTTATGAGGACAGCGATATTTTATATTTTGACAGCCAGAAGACCATCGGGACCAAGATGCCGGAGTGTGCACAGGAGCTTTTAAATCATGCAAGGGATTATGCGGCAGGAAGAAAAGAAAAAGAGATGAAAGAAGAGTTTTTTCGTGTGATAGAAGCATGCCGGGAGACAAGGACGGACCCAAAGATCATTTTTCGGTGGATTCGGAAATTAGATACGGCCGTGGGGACAGAGCACAGTCAGGAAGAGCTGTTTAAGCTTACTCATGTGGATCAGCTTTCTGATATATTTAAGGGTTACAGAAGCAGGATATTTTTAGGTACAGGGAAAAAAGTTCCGGAAAATGCGGGGACACAGACGAGACAGGCAGTCTGGTATATCCGCGAACATTTCAAAGAGCAGATTGGCCTTCAGGAGGTTGCAGATGCCGTAGGGCTGAATTTTGCTTATCTGAGTTATCTGTTTAAGCAGGAAATGGGGATCGGCTTTTCGGGATTTCTTCTGGAACTCCGTGTAGAGTATGCAAAAGATCTTCTCAAAAATACAAGCTACAAGATTAAAGATGTTGCAGTGGAATCGGGATTCAACGATTACCACTATTTCTCAAAGGCTTTTAAGCGGTTAAATGGGGTCAGCCCGGCAGAGTACCGCAGGAAGTCCTAAAAATAAGACACCAAATCGGGAACATCTATTTTTAGAACAACAAAGCTAAAAATATTCCCGATTTTTTTGATCTTTTTCCATGTTATCCTTTATTCAGATAAAAAAAGAACACGGATAAAGGAGAAGTGCTATGTTTAACAAAGAAAAAGTAAAATTAGGAATTGCCCCGATCGCATGGACAAACGATGACCTTCCGGATTTGGGAAAAGAAAATACGTTTGAGCAGTGTGTCAGTGAGATGGCTTTGGCGGGATTTACCGGCTCAGAGGTGGGAAACAAATATCCGAAAGACCCTGAAGTGCTGAAAAAAGCTTTAGAGCTGCGTGGAATTGAAATCTGCAACCAGTGGTTTTCGTCTTTCCTGATTACGAAACCGTTTGAAGAAGTGGAGAAAGATTTCCGCGCACAGCTTTCCTTCTTAAAAGCTATGGGAGCAAAGGTCATCGGAGCATCCGAACAGAGCCACAGTGTACAGGGAATGACTGACACGCCGATCTTCGGACATAAATATGTGATGAATGATGAAGAATGGGAGATATTCTGCACGGGTATGAATAAACTCGGGGAGATCGCAAAAGAAGAATACGGCATCAGCCTTACCTTCCACCATCATATGGGAACCGTGGTGCAGGACCCGGATGAGGTTGAGCGGAT
This sequence comes from Anaerostipes faecis, assembly GCF_910574135.1. Taxonomy (NCBI): domain Bacteria; kingdom Bacillati; phylum Bacillota; class Clostridia; order Lachnospirales; family Lachnospiraceae; genus Anaerostipes; species Anaerostipes faecis. The sequence continues at coordinate 52,613 of NZ_CAJSYK010000009.1, forward strand.
GATGGCAAATACAGATCCTGAATATGTCAGCCTGTTATTTGACACCGGACATTTTACATACTGCGGCGCCGATCCTCTGGAGATGGTGAAAACATATGTGGACCGCATCAAGCACGTGCACTTAAAAGATATCCGTCCGGAAATCGTAGAAAAAGTAAAGGCAGAGAACCTGAGCTTCTTAGACGGTGTGCGCATGGGAGCATTTACTGTGCCGGGAGACGGATGCATCGACTTTGATCCGATCTTCAAGGTGCTGGAAGACGCAGGATATGAGGGATACATGCTTGTGGAAGCGGAACAGGACCCGGCAAAGGCGAATCCGCTGGAATATGCGCTAAAAGCAAGGAAATTTATTGCAGAGAAAACCGGATTATAAAAATAAAATAATTTATAAAATACTGCTGGATGGCATCCGGCAGTATTTTTTTGCCCACAATGTCCGGGAGAGCTGTGGTATGGTTTCTAATATAGAACATATTGTTGAAGGAGGGGTTATATATTATGAAACTTTGGGAAAATACAGTACTTACTGAAAAGGGTATAGCGCTGCAGAATAAAATGTTTGACGGGCAAACGTTAAAAATTACAGGGGCAAAGGCCGGAGCAGGAGAGGTGCCTCCTGTGAATCTGAGGCAGCAGACACAGATCACCGACGAACGGCAGGAAATTACACTGCAGCCGGTGCGGACAGAGGACGGTAAGGCCGTGATTCCTGTACTGCTGGAAAATACGGAGGTGAAGGAAAGCTATGAACTGCATCAAATAGGATTCTATGCAGAAGACCCTGATGAAGGGGAAATCTTATACTGCATTGCGCAGACTACTGAGGGAAAGAAAATTCCATCAGCGGCAGAAAGTCCGGGATTTTCTATCACATGGAATTTTTGTTTTCAGAATTCAGATACGGCACCTTTTGAGGTCGTTTTGGACTCGGCGGGACTGGTCGGAGTTGAGCAGTATGAGCTTCATTCAAAAGCAATCGAACAGATTGGAAAGACAGTTGAGGATCTTGGAAGTCTGACATCAAAAGATATAGCAGGATTGACAGCGGCAATCAATGAGACAAAGAATGAAATCAGCCGATTACGTGAGGAGCTAAATACAAAAGCGGCTCAGTCAGGTCTGAATAATACAAATATAAAAATGAAAGATCTTGTGAGAAGTCAGATCTTACAAAGATCCGATATCAGTATACCGGCGGGAGGAACACCTGAGTATCAATTCGCATACGATCTGCCGTCGGGATATAAGGTCTTAGGTCTTGGAGGCTTTGCATGCACTACCAGTAATCTGTCCGTATTCAATGCATACGTGGACGAAGCAAACAGGCGGGTGAGATGCTACATTAGAAATTATACTGTTTCTACTAATTACAATAATCAGACAGTTAAATTCTATATCTATTATATAAGAAATATATAGGATTATAGAAATAAAAGACCCCGCATGCCTGCGAGGTCTTTCAATGAAAAGAGAGGATTAAAATATATATGAAAAACTATGTCTTAAGTATATCAGCTTTATGTGCGAATACAATGTATAGAAACTAAACAATTCTAAACATCCTATAAACAAATATTAAGGAAAACTTGTGATTCTTATGAAAGGAACGGGTGATTACTGATATATTCTTCCATGATGTAAGCAGCACAGCCGACAATCTGTTCACATGGGCGCTTCCTGTAATAGTCTTTTGTGCGCTCTTCCGGGACGTAAGATTCCTTTTTCTGATCAAGCCCCAGCAGCTCGCGGCATACGATGGAACCGTTTAATTCTTCAAATGAGCGGGCGAGTTCCTGAATCCGCTTGTAGTGCTCTGTCTTTGAGGAACGGTCTATCGGTGAGTCGTATCCATACAAAACTCCCGCAGTGAGAAACATACCGCTTACAGAGCCGCACACTTCCCGGAGTCTTCCCATGCCTCCGCCAAAAGAAGAACTGAGCTTGAGGGCAGTGCTCCGGTCTATGCCGTACAGGTCTTTGAAAGCCAGAAAAACTGACTGAGAGCAGTTGTATCCTTCTTTAAATAAATTCATCGCTTTTTGGGCATATTGACTGGAAGTGAGATCAATGTTCATAAGGGCTCCTTTTCTTTTGTGCCGGTTCATTCAGTTTTCATTTTACAAAATAAAAAAACACCATCCCCAGCCCCAAGTAAGCCAAAAATAGTGTTTTAATACGCGATGAGGGGCTCGAACCCTCGACACCCTGATTAAGAGTCAGGTGCTCTACCAACTGAGCTAATCACGCTTATTTCATGATGCGCTACTTTTTCAACGCAAGAATTATTATATATGATGTTTTCCATAATTGCAAGTAAAAAATGAAAATTTTTTTGTATCTTTTTGTCGATGTCAATAATAAATGTATTTGTCATGCAAAAGTCATTGAAAAGACCGGGTGCAAAAGACGCCGGACCCTATACTTTTCTGTGTCTTTGTGCTAGAATAAAGCCAAAATTTGTTTGTGGCCTGAGGATAACAGAAGGAGTGTAAGAATTGAAAAACAATAAATTTGAATCCAATAAAAAATATTTTACCATATCGATCTATTCGATTGTTGTAATCCTTATCGGGTGTATTATATTCCGCCTGGTCAATAACTGGGCGTCTACGGTCGGGATTCTTACAGATCTATGGAATACGATCTTCCCGTTTTTTATTGGCTTTCTGATCGCATATGTGATGAATCCTGTCGTTACCTTTTTTAACGAAAAAGTCTTTTCCTCATTATTCGGTGAAAAACGAAAAAGATTATGCCGTGCAGGTGCGATCCTCACTACTTATATTATATTAGTCGGAGCACTTACGATCTGTCTGATCTTCATCGTGCCTCAGCTCTATGACAGCATCAAAGAACTGTCCAGCCAGATCCCGGTGATCTCAGACCAGATCATGGGACTGCTGGATCACTACAAGGAAAGCGGTTCCGGAGTATTCCCTGCCGAGCTGATGGACACACTGGAGACCAAGAGCCTGCCGAAGCTGGTACAGCTTTCCAATCAGATGCTCACAGAAGCCATTCCGATGCTATATAATTTTTCGGTTTCATTTGTAAAATGGCTGTTTAACCTGTTCATTGCTTTCGTAGTGTCCATCTATATGACGGCCGATAAGCAGTTATTGAAAAGTGCCTGCCGAAGGCTTATTTTTGCAGTTTTTCCTTATAACGCAGCGGTTCCGGTCATTCACGGACTGAAGGAGTGCCATAATATCTTCTCCGGATATATCATCGGAAAGTCGCTGGATTCCCTCATTATCGGATTCCTCTGTTTTTTGCTTATGAGCCTTCTAAACCTGCCGTATACTGTGCTGATCAGCGTTATCGTCGGGGTAACCAATATGATTCCTTATTTCGGACCTTTTATCGGAGCAGTGCCGGGTGCGTTTATCCTTTTTATTGTAAGCCCATATAAAACACTGATTTTCCTTGGAATGATCCTGGTGCTGCAGCAGTTCGACGGGCTGGTGCTGGGACCGAAGATCCTCGGCAATTCTACGGGAGTCAGGCCGATCCTGATCCTGTTCTCTATTACAGTAGGAGGAGCTTATTTCGGACCTTTGGGTATGTTTTTAGGTGTACCGTTTTTTGCAGTGGTCCAGTATCTGGTCAACAACTGGGTCAATTACAGATTGTATAAAAAGAATCTGGATATCGAGTAGGAGGCATATATATGAAATCCATTGCTGCCATGGCTCAGTGCAGAGCTTCACAAGAACCGGAAAAAAATCTCTGTAAGGCAGAACACTTCTGCCGGGAAGCCAGGGAAAAGAGAGCCTGTTTTATCATATTCCCGGAGTATTTTATGACCTACTATCCTATGGAGAGAAGTGCCTACTATGAAAAAGCCCAGCCTCTCGACGGGCCCTTTGTACAGGGAATGAAAAGACTGGCCGCAGCACATGGGCAGTGGATTTTATTTGGAATGAACGAAAAGCCCGGCAGGAATTCAGAAGGGAAATGTTTTAATACGGCGGTCCTTTTAGATGACAGGGGAACTCTCCGCTCTGTTTACAGAAAGACTCATCTTTTTGATGCATTTTCATGGAAAGAATCGGACAGTACGCTGCCCGGAGAAGCTCTGCATGAGCCGGAGGATACACCGCTTGGAAAGGCAGGCCTGGGAACCTGCTATGATCTCAGATTTCCGGAACCGGCCAGGGTACAGGCACTGAAGGGTGCCGAGGTTCTGATCTATCCTTCAGCCTGGGCAGACGGGCCGGATAAATTTATGCAGTGGGAGACGCTGCTTCGAGCCAGGGCCATTGAGAATACGGTGTTTACTATTGGCTGCTGCCATTACAGTGAAGAACACTATATGGGCAGAAGCCTCGCCTTCGATCCCTCCGGCAGAAAGCTTGCAGAAGGAGGAGCGGGAGAGGAACTGGTTGTCCTGTCGGTAGACACTGACCGGAGAGATGTCATTATACATCAGGTTCCGGTATTGAAAAAACGCCGGACAGATCTTTATGACATAAGGACAGGAAAATGAAATTCAATTTGGAAAAAATTATCTGCATGTCAGAAAGGCAGATTCCAGTGTTCTATGACTATGGATGAACTCTGCAGCAAATTGAAAAAATTCGGTTTTTTCAGGAGCCACCGTTCTTACATCGTCAACATGCAAAAAGTTTCGGAAGTCATGAAATGGACCAAGAATTCTTATTCCCTCAGGATGAAAGGAGGGGAAGAGGAAAATATCCCTCTCAGCAAAGGAAGAGTTGAAGAATTGAAGGAGTATTATGGATTTTATGGGCTCTTTTCATGGCCCTATATCTCCGTTCGTCCTTTTTTACTTGTCAAAACCAGGCGAATCCAATAAAATGTAAGTATTACGAGGAGGTATTTACATGAATCAAGACTGCATAACAATGGAACATGTGGGCATTTCATTTCAGAAGAAAATGGCATTGGACGATGTGAATATCCGGGTATCGGAGGGAGAAATCTTTGGATTTTTAGGGCCCAGCGGAGCCGGAAAGACAACGACGATCAAATTATTGAGCGCGCAGCTTCGGCAGGACTGCGGTCAAATTTCTGTCATGGGAATGGAACCGTTTGAAGATGTCAGCAAGCTGTATCAGAACATTGGAATTTTATCCGACAACAGCGGCTTGTATGAAAAAATGTCGGTGGAGGAAAACCTTAAAATATTTTCTGAGATTTACAGGCTTCCGAAAACAAGGATTCCGGAGGTGCTTGAGCAGCTTCATTTAACAGAAGACGGAAAGAAAAAGGCTGAGAAACTTTCCAGGGGAATGAAACAGAGGCTTTTGTTTGCCAGGGCGATCTTACATAAACCTAAGCTTCTGTTTTTGGATGAACCCACGGCCAATCTTGATCCATCTACAAGTGAGGATGTTCACGATATTATCAAACAGCTGAACAGGGACGGAACTACCGTTTTTCTTACGACTCATGATATGGAGGAAGCAGATGAACTCTGCAGCAGAGTGGCATTCTTAAACGAAGGGGTCATCAAAGAGGTCGGGGTACCGGAAGAACTGAAGATCAAATATGCAAAAGACAGGGTGAAGATCCTTTACACAGACGGAACTGTAAAAGAAATTCCGAAGGACAAAACGGCCATAGCAGAGGAACTTTTAAGTGCAGACAAAGAGGTTGTGACGATCCATTCAGTGGAACCCGACTTGAAAACGATATTCTTGGACTTGACGGGGAGGGAATTAGCATGAAATTAAGAGCGAGAATAATAAAAGCACTGATGAAAAAGGATTTCAGAATGCTTGCGGGTAATAAAAATACTTTTTTTATTTTACTGCTTCCAATTTTATTCTGTGTCCTTTACACAAAGGTGCTGCCGATTGGAAAAGAGACAGGGATGTTATACCCTCTGCTTCTCTGTGAAGTGCTGAATCTGATCTGCGCGCCGATCTCACTGCTGAGCATGATGGTGGCGGAGGAAAAAGAGAAAAATACCCTGCGGACTTTGATCATGTCCGATGTCAGGGCTATGGAGTTTCTGGCCAGCAAGATGTTTGTTGTACTCTTATTAATGGAAGTAATCTCTGTGACAAATTATCTGCTGGTGGGACTTGACATGAAGTTTTTTGCGGGCTATATGCTCATCTCCACTTTGGCTTCGATCGGTATCCTGTTTTTAGGCGCAACTGTGGGGATTTTGTCTGAAAATCAGATGTCAACAGGAACGATTTCCACACCGCTGATGCTTCTGCTGATGCTGCCGCCGATATTTGCCGGGATGAACAGGGTACTGGAAAAGATAGCATTTTGTCTTCCAACAAACGCCTTTATGGAGATCATGAACGGAGAATACCGAAACAAAGCCGCCTTTCTCTCCGGAGCCAACATGAAACACTATGCGGTCTGCCTTGTATGGATTGTCATCGGCATTGCAGTGTTTAATATTGTCTACAAGAAAAGAGGGGTAGACAGCCAATAGTTTATAATATGTTTAGAATTGTTTATTTTCTATATATTGTTTTTAAAGGGAAAGTTGCTATAATGAAAATATAGTTTTTCATATATACTTAATCCTCTCTTTTTTAAAATGCTCTGCCGGTAACAGAGCACATATTGTAAGCAGGTTGGTGCCGGAAGATATTCCGGCACCATTTTTATGAGTTTTTTACCACTATTCAATGATCTTTATATAGAATTTCCGGTTTCTGGGCCCGTCGAATTCGCAGAAGTAGATGTCCTGCCAGATTCCAAGTACCGGTTTTCCGTCAGCGATGATGACCGTCTGTGACGGGCCGACGGTCGATGTTTTCAGGTGGGCATTGGAGTTTCCTTCTGCGTGGCGGTAATTTTTGTCATGCAGAGGATATACCTTGTCAAACCCGAAGAGCATATCGTGGACCACATCCGGGTCCGCATTTTCATTGATTGTAATCCCTGCCGTTGTGTGAGGAGAATGGATGACGGCGATGCCGTCTTTGATCCCCGAAATTCTCAGGTCCTCTTCCAGGAAGGAAGTGATTTTTATCATATCCTCCCGTCCGGTGTGATTTAAATGGTGTTCAAAAAAAGTCTGTTTCATCTCACTGCTCCTTTCTTTTGCTCTCAGTATACCGCATCAGGAAAGGTGTGCCAACTTCTGTCAGGCCTCATTGTTAAGTCCTGTGAAATTATATTGTATTTTTTGGAATTTACTGCCGTATATTCTTGTTCTATGACAATATTTGTGATATTATGAATAAGGTTTAACGATAATATTACAAAAATCTTACGATAGAATGAGCTGCCGGAGGAGAAGAGAGTTGAGGAGCTATAAAAAATATATTACAGTGTGGGCCATGGCATTGACTATGGCAGCAGCATCTGTGCCGGTTTCAGCGGCGCCGGCAGAGAGCGGCAGCACTGAAGATATTCAGAAAAACATAGGACAGAAAGAATCATATCAGGTCAGGTTTGACGGAGCAGGCGGCACGGTGAGGGAGGCCGTGCGCCAGATCGAAGCAGGAGAACTTATTTCCGAGCCGGAGACGCCTGTCAGGAACGGATATGTATTTAAGGGCTGGAGTGATCAGAGCGGAGGACAGACCGGATACTGGAATTTCAGTGCCGATGAGATGCCTCGGAGAGATCTGATCCTCACGGCTGTGTGGGAAAAAGAATATACGCTTGACCGTCCCCATGTGACTGTGGCGGTCTCTGCACAGGCGAAGGTGGGAGTAAGAGAATCTTCGTCGCCCAGGGCTGTGTGGAAGTCAGGGGATGAACGCATCGCCACTGTGGACAGCAGCGGAAACGTAAGAGGAAAAGCGGCGGGAAGGACTTATGTACAGGCCATAGTGGGCAGCCAGGTTGTGACAGCAGGCGTACAGGTCACAAATCCATATCTGTCAAAGAGCAGCGGGACTGTGGCAAAGAACCGGACTGCGAAAATACCGATCAGGGGATTGAGTTCTACCAGCCGATCATCTGTCTCAGTAAGCGGCAGCAGGGCGAAAGTTTATATTCAGGATAATCAGCTGGTCATATACCCGAAAAAGAGAGGCATTACCTGGTTTTATGTCAAGATAGACGGAAAACAGAAGACCTATAAGGCGGAGGTCACTTCCTATAAGGCGGTCAAAGCTATCGCGAAGGCTAAAAAAGCAAAGGGATGCCGATACAGCCAGCCAAAGAGAATGAGGAAGGGCTATTATGACTGCAGTTCTCTGATCTGGCGCTGCTACAAGCCGTACGGCATACATTTCGGAAGCCGTTCTTATGCTCCGGTGGCAGCGAGTGAAGCCAAGTACATGAAGCGTCATAAAAAAGTCGTATCTTATAAGAGGGTGAAGGCCCAAAAGCTTCTCCCGGGAGATGTGATCTTTTATTCCTACACAAGAAACGGGCGATACCGGAACATTTCCCACGTGGCATTGTACATAGGAAACGGCAGGATCATCCACGCGGCCAACCGCAGAGTAGGCGTTGTGGAGGCAAAATATAAATACACCAAATGCATTAAAATGATTGCTCGTCCGGCTAAATAAATTTTAAGAAAAGAATCGGCTTTCTTTAAGGAAGACCGGTTCTTTTTGTGTTATACTGATAAAAATAAGGTTTAGGTGAGGGAAGCTGCATGAAAAAAGTAATTTCTAATCTTCTTCTGGCTGTGTGCATCGTGGTCTTTTTATTCAGCGGATGGAAACTCGCGGGGTATTATCTGGAATATAAAAAGGCAGATGACGAATATGATAAGATAGCACAGGAAGTGGTCAAAACAAAAGGAAAAGAACGAGTCATTGATTTTGAGAAACTCAGGAAGATCAATCCGGATACCATCGGCTGGGTCTATGCCAGGGGAACCAATATCGATTACCCGGTCGTCCTTGGGAAGGATAACGATTATTATCTGCACACAACATTTGAGGGGACAAAGAACAGTTCCGGAGCAGTTTTCATGGACTGCCACGGGGATAAGGATTTCGGTGCGGAGCACAATATCATATACGGGCATCATATGAGGAACGGATCGATGTTTGCAGACCTTATGAAGTTTCGCGAGCAGAGTTTTATCAAGAAACAGGATACGATCACCCTTTATACTCCGAATGGGAAAAGGGACCTGAAGGTCGTTGCCTCTTATGCAAGAAAGGCCGACAAGCTGATCCCGATCACTTTTGGGGACAGGAAGGACATGAAGAAGTATCTGGAGGAGATTTTGTCCATGAGTGATATCCAGTCCAGGATACCGAAGAAGACTGTGATGAAAACAAAGAAGCTGTATACGTTTGTCACGTGCAGTTATGAACAGGAAGATAACCGTACATTTGTACATGCGATTGAGAGCAAAGATTAACGAGGACTTATATGTTCAAATTTACAAAGAAAAATAAAAGGGAACTTGCAGTTATCTGCACGTTTCTTTTTATTGTCACTTTTATTTTTATATGGATCATCCAAAATATCGGACTGCCGATCGAGACAAAAGTCGAAAACGGCCATATCAAGGTGATCGATGTTTCAAAATACAACCATAAAGTCAACTGGAAGAAAGTAAAGGACAGCCAGATCAACCACGCTGTTTTAAAGATCGGCTCCGGTGCGAAAAAAAAGAAAAAGGGCACAGAAGATCCGATGTTTATTGCAAACTACCGGAACGCAAAGATCTCATCCATTCACTGCGGAGTTTATTATTACTCTTATGCCGGGGACGTGAAAGCAGCGGTGAAAGAGGCAAAACACTGTATTTCCCTGTTGAAGAAGCATGATATTGACCCGGAAGATCTGAAGCTTCCCGTGGTATTTGACATAGAGGAAGAAGAAGTCATGAAAACCGGGAAAAAGAATGTGACGGCGCTGACAAGGGCTTTCTGCGAAGAGATCAAACGGGCGGGCTATGAGCCCATGGTCTATTCCAACGCTTACTTTTTAAAACACTATTTTGACTATGACGGTATTAAAGAATATAAAATGTGGGTGGCTCATTATACAAAAGAGGATGAGCCGGATATCCCATATCAATACCACATGTGGCAGTTTACGGATCAGGCTTCTGTTCCCGGGGCAAATACGGGAAGCGGCCACTGCGATCTGAATTACTATTTAACAGATAAGGAAGGAAACCTGTTATGAGAGAAATCAAAAAAGCAGCATTGATAGGCCTTGGGGCCATCGGCGGATTCGCGGCACCCGGGCTTTGCAAAGCGCTCGGCAGCGAGAATTTCTGCGTCATCGCAGGAGGAGAGCGCAGAATGCGTCTGGAAAGGGACGGCGTCATCATCAACGGAAAACAATGGAAATTCCAGACGGCTGAGCCCTCATGGGAGAGCAGACCGGCGGATCTTATTATTTTGAGTGTGAAGTATACGGCGCTTGACCAGGCCATCGAAGATATCCGGAACCAGGTAGGGGAACACACTGTCATCATGTCACTGCTGAACGGAGTGGAGAGTGAAGAGCGGATCAAAGCGGCCTACCCCGACAATGAGGTGCTGTATTCCGTAATACGTGTACCGGCCCTTCACCATGGAAATGAAATCTCTTTTCCGGTGGGGGCCGGCAAGATTTCTTTCGGCCAGGCGTATAACGATACATTGTCGGAAACCGTGTGTTCCGTGAGGGATGTATTTGAAAAGGGCAAAATTCCATATGAAGTGCCAAAAGATATGCTGAGAAATATGTGGCATAAGTTTATGACAAATGTAAGCGAGAATCAGAGCGCTGCTATCCTTCGTGTCCCTTACGGCATCTGGACCATCAGTGAAGATGCCAATGAGCTGAGGGAGCAGGCGGCCAGGGAAGTCATCGCTATTGCCGGGAAGAAAGGTATCCATCTGACAGAGGAAGATCTTTTGGAACACAGGACCTATTTTGAGAGCGCCCCATTCTATGGGAAACCTTCGACTCTTCAGGATATCGAGGCCGGAAGGAAGACGGAGGTGGAGATGTTTGCGGGAGCGGTCATAAGAATGGGAAAGGAGCTGGGTATCCCAACTCCTTATAATCAAATGTTTTATCACTGTATCAAAACCCTGGAAACCTGGAATGACCACCAGCCGGATCACAAACAGGATGACGCATAGGATACAAATTCCAGCAATACTGCATAGCCGAAACTGATGATCAAAGCCGCATAGTATGAGATACCGGCGGCTTTTTCATTTGGCCAGCTTTGACGGATATCCCTGTCAAGCCATGTCTTCAGATAACCGGAACGGCCGCACAGGCGGGAAATGGCAATGAGGATCAGAACACTCAGCGCCAGAAAGGCAATACTTACAGGAACCAGGACTGCGATGGCCTGAAGCCTCTGGGCCGTGGATACGGTCTGGGTCATGAGAGAAGAATTGCCGATCAGTCCATAGATGATGCTGGTTATGACGCTGACGCCGTTAAATGTGGCATGGAGCAGCATACAGGAATAAATACTGTCGGAAGCCTCTAAAAGCAGACCTAAGACCAGTCCCAGGACAAAGGCATAACTGAACTGGTTGAAATTCATGTGTGCGATGCCGAAAAATAATGCGGTCAGCAGGATTCCTTTGATAGGGCGTGCTTTTCTGAGACCGGAATAAATAACGCCCCGGAACAGCACTTCCTCTACGATCCCCGGAAGAATAGACAGTGCCAGGACGGAAAGCCAGGGATTCTGCGAGGCCGTGGATACACTGGAGGTAATAAAGTCCCGGAAAATCAGCTGGCTTACATTATTGATCAGGCTGATAAAAGGCAGGACCGTAAATGCTAAAAGGATAGAAAGCAATGCAGCGGCCGGTCTCAGAGGTTTCAGATGAAGTCTCGCTTTCACATCTTCTTTGCCAATCTTCAGATAACCGATGCCAAGGCCAAGAAGTACCAGATAAAATACAATCATAAACAAATATCGGTCCTGTACTGCAAACTGCAGCAGAGGGGAAACAAAAAAGTAGACAAACAAATACATCAGACAGAAACAGCCCGGTGTCTTAAAATATTTCATATAATATCCAGCTCCTTGTAAGTTTATTTTGCCCGGATGGTTCCGCCGGTGATCTCGATCTTATTCTGTTTCAGTAATCGGCCGACGGCTCGCTTAAAGGCATTTTTGCTGAGTCCCAGTTCTTTGTCAATCATGGCAGGGCTCGCCTTGTCGGTGAATGGGAGTACCCCGTCATAGCTTTTGATCGTTTCCATGACCAGCTCGCTGTCTGCATCTATCTGAAGATATGCTTTATCTCTCGGTGAGAGATCCAGTTTGCCGTCCTCCCGGACGCGGAGTACCCGGACATTTACAGAGTCTCCCACAGACAGTCTGGTGTGGACTTCGTTGAGCGGGATCAGGCCGAAATACTGGTCGTCTACGGCTACAAACGTACCGATCTCAGGGTTAATGCTGTATACGGTGCCTGTGACCCAGTCATCCTTCTCATAGTCATGTTCACTGCTCAGTGCCTGATAAATCTTCATGGAAGCACAGAGACGCCGGCTCTTGTCAATATAAAGCCTGACCAGATAGGAATGATCCGTTTTGATCTTGGATGTCTGTTCTTTGAATGGGAGGAACAGGTCTTTTTCCAGTCCCCAGTCCAGGAATGCACCGATATCTGTGATCTCCTTAACCTTGAGGACGGCCAGATGTCCCATCGTAATGAGAGGATGGGAAGTCGTAGCGATCGGACGGTCTTTTGAATCCTTGTAGACGAAGACGGAAATGCGGTCTCCGACCCGGGCTCCCTCCGGAACCTGTTTTTTTGGCAGAAGGATACTCTGTTCCGTCACACCTTCCTCGTCATTTAAATATGCGCCGAAATCGGCAAATTTTACAATATAAAGTTCTTGGTTTTCTCCTAATTTAATCATAGTTCTTCCTTTCTTTGTTTCATTATTATAGCATAAATCGCTTTTCATTTGCAGAAAATGTGATACCATAAAAAGAAAACGGAGGGAGTCTTAAAATGCAGGAAAAAGAATACTATACAATAGAAGATTTTATCCAGGTAGTAAAAGAACTGCGGGGAGAAAACGGATGCCCGTGGGACAGGAAGCAGACACATGAATCCCTGATCCCCTGTCTCGTGGAGGAGAGCGGGGAAGTGGTGGAGGCCATTGAACATAATGATATGCAGAATCTGGAAGAGGAGCTTGGAGACGTTCTCCTTCAGGTGGTGATGCATGCAAGGATCGCCGAGGAACGGGGAGATTTCAGTTTTTCGGATGTGGTGAACGGAGTGTGCAGGAAAATGATTCGGAGGCATCCTCATGTGTTCGGAGATGAGACATTTTCCACTCGGGAGGAACAATTATCCAGCTGGAGGAAGATCAAGGAATTAGAAAAGATAGAAAAGAAGCGCAAAGCCCGTGAATTGGCTGAAAATAAGGAATAAAGCGCATTTTGGCTTGACATGCAGGCACCTTAATTATACAATGAACTCATGTAATCGAAGAGCAGAAAATGCTTATGACGAAATTAGGAGGAATATAATCAATGAACAAAACAGAATTAGTTGCGGCTATCGCAAGCAAGACTGAATTATCTAAAAAAGATGCAGAAAAAGCTTTAAAAGCTTTCACAGATGTCATTGCAGAAGAATTAAAGAAGGGTGAGAAAATTCAGTTAGTTGGTTTCGGAACTTTTGAAGTTTCTGAGAGAGCTGCAAGAGAAGGAAGAAATCCAAGAAGCGGTGAAGTGATGAACATTCCTGCATCCAAAGCTCCAAAGTTCAAAGCCGGAAAAGCTCTGAAAGATATCGTAAACGAAAAATAATCACAGAACGACAAATCAAGCTGCCCTTCAATTTTTATAAGGGCGGCTTCTTTTATATTATATTACAGGGAAGTTCTGCAGATTTCTGTTTTGTTTTTCGAAAACCAACATCAAAGGAGTAATATTGAATGAGACTAGACAAATTTCTTAAAGTATCCAGGCTGATCAAGCGCCGGACCGTCGCCAATGAAGCGTGCAGCGCCGGGAGAGTGACCGTCAACGGCAAGACCGCCAAAGCCGGGACAGACGTAAAACCGGGGGACGAGATCCGCATCTCGTTCGGTAATAAAGAGGCGGCCGTGGAAGTCCTCCGGGTGGAAGACACAGTAAAAAAAGACCAGGCGGCAGAATTATACAAATACATTTGATATTTTTCACATGATTTTCGTTCTCCTTTCATATAGTGTATAAACTATGAAAGGAGATTTTTTCATGATAGAAGATAGACAACCTATGAAAACACATAAAGTGGATCTGCTGAACCGTTCTCTGGGTGTCATTACGGGAGTGAGGGATGTAGTGTCCTTCGACCTGAATGAGATCATACTCGATACGGAGCAGGGACTCCTGATGATCAAGGGGTTTAATCTGCATGTGAAAAAGCTTTTGGTAGAAAAAGGCGAGGTGGAGATAGACGGTAAAGTCGACAGTTTCCTATATTCAGATGTGGATGACCATAACGGAGGCAAAAAAGAAGGGCTGCTCGGAAGGCTGTTAAAATAATGCAGGAAGCAGTGTTAGGCCAGCTTTATTTCTTCCTGGGGGCTGTCTGGTTCGGAGCATGCCTGCTGCTTGTCTATGACGGCATCAGGAGTTTCCGCGTCGTATTCCGGCACAAATTATGGGTCGTATCAGTGGAGGATGTGCTCTACTGGATCTTTGTGGGCTTCTTGTGTTTCCGGTTTCTCTGCTGGTATAATTGGGGAGAACTCCGTGGATTTTTCTTTTTAGGTCTGATCATCGGCATGGCAGTCTATTATATGCTCATCAGCCCGAAGGTATTAGAAGGTCTTGTGTTTTTGTTACATAATATTAGAAAGGTCTTTGGGAAAATATTTCGTATTATCCGCCATCCGTTTGCCAAAGCCGGAATAAATATGAGATGGAGATTGAAACAGGAGAGAAAAAACGTTAAAATAGCCTTAATGAGGAAGGGGCACAAAAGAGGTGATACACATGGGGAGAAAGATAAGCAGTTATAAAAAAGGACTCAGGCAGAGAACAAGGGTGATCTTACTTGTCGTCATTATGTTTGTCATTGTGATGTCCATTGCTTACCGAAGGCTGTCGGAAAAGTCGGCGGCCCTTCAGAAAGAGGAGGCCCAGCTGGAACAGCAGATAGAAAAGGCGAAAGATAAAAAGCAGGAACTGAAGGATAAGAAGGAGTATATTAAGACCAAAGAATTTATAGAAAAAACTGCACGTGTAAAATTCGGATTGTTTTATCCGGATGAGTATGTAGTTAGACCATCAAATTGATGGATTCAAAAAGAAGTCTGACATGGATGTCAGGCTTTCTTTTTTGTCATAAATTCGTTGTTCCTCTTTCCGCTTCAAGCGGAAATTTACGAACTATCATCAAAAATACCATTTACCTATAATGTATAACAAAGAGGAGGAAACTATGGAGAGATACAATAAGAGGCTGATCAAGATCCTTCGCTTCTTTTTGGAAAATGAAAAAAGGATTACCGGGGCAAGCATTGCATTGTCTGTGGGCGTTTCTACAAGGACGGTCAGGAATGACATCAAAGAGTTAAATCAGATGCTTGCGGACAGGGGAGCAGAGATCACGTCAGAGATCGGGCAGGGATATAAGCTTGCTGTGAACGACAGCCGGAAATTTGACGTCCTGAAAAAAGAGATCCGGAAAGAAGAGAGTTCAAAGCCGTTTCAAAATATCATTCCGTCAGATTCGGAAGAACGGGTTTATTATATTATTTCCAGGCTTTTGCTGAACTCTCTGAACAGCGGGGAGAGGATCGACTTCTTTGATCTGGAGGAAGAATTGTTTGTGAGTACTTCCACTCTGAAAAAAGATTTGAGAACTATCGACGGGATACTTAAAAAACATGACCTTCGGATCAGTGATACAAAAAAGGAAGGAATGAGAGTCGTAGGGCAGGAGACGAAGATCCGGTTTTGTATTTCGGAATACATTTTCAACAACCAAAAGGATACAGGAGATATAGGGAACCAGTTTTACAAGGACATTTTTTCATCCGATGAGGTGGAAAATCTGAGGATCATCCTCATGGAAGCGATCACAGATTTTAACCTGCGGCTTACGGATATCGCTTTCCGTAACCTGCTCGTACATAGCCTGATCATGCTTAAGCGTTTCGAGAAAAAACGGCATGTGAAATACGATGAAGAAGAGATCGAGCTGTTTTCGGGAACAAAGGAGTTCCGCTGTGCCCAGCAGATTATAAATGAGATTTCCAGGAAATTGGGCATCTCCCTGGGAGATGAAGTGTATTATCTGACCCAGCATCTGATCTCCAGCCAGCGTTTTCTGATCGAGAATCTGGATGGGGATTACGAGTATAAGGATGAAATTGAGGACATTTTAAATACCATCCGCTCGGGGACAGGGATCGATCTGTCCGACGACAATCAGCTGATCAACGGGCTGGCCATGCATTTGAGCGCGGCTTTGCAGAGGCTCCGGTTTGACATGAATATAAGAAATGAGTTTCTGGACAGTATCAAAAACCTGTATCCGCTTGCCTTTGAACTGGCAGTCGTAGCCGGGGAGGTGATTGAAAAAAAACATAAGCTCAAGGCAAAAGAGTCGGAAATCGGATTTCTGGCCATGCATTTCGGAGCGGCACTGGAGAGAAAAGGGCTGAATCGGAAACAGGAGCCAAAGAAAGTAGTTCTGGTCTGTATCGCAGGCATTGCCACGGCGCTGCTCCTAAAAGAGAAATTACAGCATAAGTTTGGGCAGTACATAGAGATCGTAAAATCCTGTCCGGTACAGGAAGTGAACGAAGAACTGATTGACAGCGCCGATCTGGTGCTGACCACGGTAGAGCTTCCCGATTTTCAGTCTGAAAAAATAAAAAAGATCAAACTGTTTCTGGATGATGATGACCTGAACCATCTGGCTACGGTGATCACAGACAGTGGAAACCAGATGAAAGTCATTGATTACAGCAGCATCTTCCGGGAAGACCTCTTCTTCACCAATATGGAGTTTAAGGACAAACAGGAAATTCTTGAATTTATGGCCAACGTCATGGTCGAAAAGGGCTATATCAACCAGGAGATCAAGCAATCCATCTTTAAAAGGGAAGAGATGTCAACTACAGAACTGGGAAGTCTGGTGGCCATACCACATGCCCTTTTTAACGATATGGAGGAGGCGGCTGTTTCCGTCATGGTCCTGAAAAAGCCAGTCATCTGGGAAAATGAAAAAGTCCAGGTAGTCCTGATGTTAAACATTCCCCAGAGCAAATACGATGTCTGGGAAGTTGTATTTAAAAACCTATATCAGTTTTTGATCGGAAATTCCGGCGTGGCGAAACTGGTGAAGCACCCTTGTTATGGGCAGTTTATCAAAGACTTATTAGAACAGGAAGAGAAGCTTAAAGAAACAGCAGGGAGGATATGAAGTGGAAAAGCTAATCTTAAACGAAAACAATGTGCAGCTGCAGATAGAAGCAAAAAACTGGGAAGAGGCAGTGAGGATCGGAGCGGAGATGCTGGTCAGCCAGGGATGTGCTGAAAAGTCCTATGTGGAAGGAATCATAAGTGCCATCAAAGAACTGGGGCCATACATCATCGTGGCCGACGGCCTGGCTATGCCGCATACAAGGCCGGAATGCGGGGCTACCGGCATCGGCTGCAGCCTGATCACCTTAAAAGAACCGGTCTTCTTTGACGGGGATAAGGAACCGGTAAGGGTCCTGATCTGTTTTTCGGCGGTGGACAGCGAAAGCCATCTGGACATTCTGAAAATGATCGTTGGCTTCGTGGAAAAGGGATGGATTCCGGAGATCGCCGCAATGAAGGATAAGCAGGAATTGTTTGATTTTCTCAATAAGAATAGTAATGCCTGATAAGGCTGCTATAAAAAGAAACACGACAACCATTTTAAAAGGAGGATAGAACATGTTAAAGATTTTAGCAGTGTGCGGGGCAGGGCTCGGAAGCAGTTTTGCATGCCAGATGAGTGCGGAAGCGGTATTGAAAGACCTGGGAGTAGACGCAAAAATGGATCACACGGACATTTCCAGTGTATCCGGGGCACAGGCAGACATCATAATCGCCGCAAAGAATTTTGAAAAGCAGTTTGAGCGTTATACGATCAGCTGCCCGACAGTATTTTTAGAGCGCCTGGTAGACAAAAATGAAATCCGGGAGAAGCTTGTACCGGTGTTAAAAGAACTGGGAGAACTTTGAAAACAAGAGGAAAAAGAAAGTGAGGAAAAACTATGCAAGTATTGAATTTTATCATCAATAATATTTTAACGCAGGCCTCCATCATCATCGCATTGATTGCGCTGCTCGGTCTGGTCCTGCAGAAAAAACCGGTGGGAGCCGTCATCTCAGGAACAATGAAAACCATGCTCGGATTTCTTGTACTGTCCGCAGGTTCTGCTGTCATCGTTTCATCGCTGACTTATTTTGGAGACATATTTAAGGCTGCATTCGGATTGAAGGGTCTGGTTGCCTCCATCGAGGGAATCAACGGCCAGGCCATGAATGAGCTGGGGCTGGGAAGCGAGATCGCCATCACCCTTGCGGGAATCTTTATCGTCAATATTATCATTGCAAGATTTACAAAATTCAAATACATATTCCTGACAGGCCAGGCATTGCTCTGGGAGGCGACACTCTGTGTGGTATTCGCTTATTACTGTGGATTAACAGGTGTACCTCTGATCATCATCGGAAGTATCGTGGGAGGATTCTTTGCGACCTTCATGCCTGCCTTTGCACAGCCTATTGTAAAGAAGATTACGGGCAGTGAAGATATCGCACTCGGACACTTATGCACAATCGGTTATATGTTCACAGCGCTGATTGCAAAACTGACCGGCGGAAAATCAAAATCCACAGAGGACATCAATCTTCCAAAGAGCCTGGAATTTTTACAGGATACTTACCTTTCTGTCATGGTTGTCATGGTACCGCTTTATGTGATTACAGCTGCATTTGCAGGGCCGGCCGCATGTGCAGAATATGCGGGAAATACGAACTTTATCGTTCATGCATTTTTACAGGGTATGCAGTTTGTCGTAGGTGTCTATGTGCTGATGACAGGAGTCCGCATGCTCTTGGCCGAGATCGTTCCTGCATTCCAGGGAATTTCCATGAAGCTGGTTCCAAACTCAGTGCCTGCACTGGACTGCCCGGTATTGTTCCCATATGCGCCGAATGCGGTCATCTTCGGATTTGTCTTTACAACGATCGGTTCTATTATCGGAATGTTCCTGACTCCGGTATTCGGACTTCCTATGGTCCTGCCGGGAGTACTGTCCAACTTCTTCGCAGGCGGAACAGCAGGTATATTTGCAAACCAGGTAGGCGGAAGACGGGGAGCCATGATCGGATGTATTGCTCACGGAATCTTTATTACCTTCCTGCCGGCTATGCTCTCACCGATGCTTGCCGACATTGGATTTATCAATACGACTTGTACGGACGTGGATACGGTAGTGACCGGTTTCCTGTTCATGCTGTTTAAGTCAATAGCTGCAATATTTTAGTTCGTAAATAAATAGTTTATGATGCGGCAGGAGGAAATAAAAATGTTTTTGTTTAAAAAGAAAAAAGAGAAAGCGGCGAAAGAAGAGGCTGTACCTGAAATCAGCCGGGAAGAGCTTTTAAAAAAGGCCGAGGCCATACAAAAAGAGCTTCCGGATCTTTCCGGGGAGGAGCGGAACAAGGCGCTGAACGAGCTTGGGAGCCTGTACTTTGAGGCTGAAGAGACAGACAAGGCAATCAGAGCATATGAGACCAGCCTTTCAGAGAGCAAAGCCCTTGGTAAGGCATATACCGATCTGCTGAAGCTCTACAACATAAAAAGAAGAGAAGCTTCGGAGGCAAAAGATGATGCAAAGATGAAAGAATACATGGATAAAATTGACGGGCTGATGAAACTGTCTAAGGATGTCATTCGTGGAAAAGCGTAAAGGAGATAACCGATATGTATAGAAATTTAATTGACTTGTTTAAAGAAAATGAAGGAAAGGGGGCTGTGGGTGCTTTTAATGTGCACTGTTTCGAGATGCTTCCGGCTATGGTCAGAGCGGCAGAGGAACTTGGCGTGCCTGTGATCTTACAGACTTCTCTCGGCACTGCCAGATACATCGGATTTGAACCGCTGATCGCCGCAGTGAAGGCAATCGCTGAAAAATCTGCTGTAAGCGTTGCCTTACATATGGATCACTGCAAAGATATTGATGCACTGAAGGAAGCTATTGACAAGGGATATTCCTCTGTCATGTATGACGGGTCCTCTCTGTCTTTAGAAGAAAACATCAAAAATACAAAAGAAGTGGTTGCCTATGCCCATGAAAGAAATGTATCCGTGGAAGGTGAAGTCGGCTCCATCGGCGGTGCGGAGGAAGGTGTGGTCGTTGCCAAGGATGACGCCATGTATACGAAACCGGAAGATGCCCTTTATTTTGCCGAGAACACCGGGGTGGACGCACTGGCTGTTTCCATCGGGACAACTCACGGGCAGTACAAATCCAAGGCAAAGATCAACTATGAACTGCTGGCCGAACTGAAAGCGAAACTTGGGGATACCGGTCTGGTTCTTCACGGAGGCACCGGAGTGTCCGACGAAGATATGAGGCGCTGTGTCAGAGAAGGAATGAAAAAGATCAATGTAGGCACAGAACTTAACAAATCCTATATCGAAGTAGTGAGAGAAACTTTTACCGGAGAGGATGTGACCCCTCTGACTTCATTGAGAAATCTTCTCGGGCCTGCAAATGACAAGGTCGCAGATGTTGTAAAAGAGAAAGCATCTTTATTCAGAATCTAAGGGGCAGAAGATAAAACCGGGAAAACGCATCTTACTTTCCCGGTTTTATCTGTTACAATAGTAAGTAAGAAACCAGTTAAACAGCCGCTTTAGTTTCAGAGAGAAGGAGCCTTGTTATGAAGAGAAATGAAATCTTAAAAACTGTTGACCACACACTGCTTGCACAGACAGCCGTATGGGACGAGATCAGAGTGATCTGTGATGATGCCATTGCCTACGGGACGGCTTCCGTCTGTATCCCGCCGTCTTTTATTAAAAAAGCCAAAGAATATGTGGGGGACAAGATGAAACTCTGTACGGTCATCGGCTTTCCCAACGGTTATTCCACCAGTGAAGTAAAGGAATTTGAGACAAAGAATGCCCTTTTAAACGGTGCTGATGAGATCGATATGGTCGTGAATCTGGGAGATGTAAAGGAAGGCAATGATGATAAGGTTATTGAAGAAATTCGTCTTTTGAAGAAAGCCTGCGGTGACAAGATCCTGAAAGTGATCGTGGAGACCTGTCTGCTGACGGAAGAAGAAAAGATCCGTATGTGCCGGGCAGTAACGGAAGCAGGAGCTGACTTCATCAAGACATCCACGGGATTTTCCACGGGAGGCGCTGCGTTTGAGGATGTGGAGCTGTTTAAAAAGCATGTGGGAGAGGGAGTAAAGATCAAGGCCGCAGGCGGAATTGCTTCTTTTGACGATGCAGAACGCTTTCTTTCACTGGGCGCAGACCGCCTTGGAACCAGCAGGCTGATCAAGATCATGAAGGAGGAATAGCCTATGGCAGTAGTCTGTGTAGGGCAGTCTGCCTATGATATTGTAATTCCATACGATGGAGAGCTGACAGAAAATCAGAAGTACCGTGTCAGAGACCGGCTGGAGTGCGGGGGAGGCCCTGCCATGAATGCGGCTTATCTCTGTGCCCTGTGGGGAGAGGAAACCAGCCTCATCAGCCGTATCGGTGACGATGACTATGGAAAAAAGCTTAAAAAAATCCTCAGAGAAGCGGGGGTCGATACGTCCCATCTCGTAGAGGAAGACGGGATAGAGACACCTTACAGCATTATCCTTTCCAATACAGGAAACGGAGCCAGGACAATCTTTAATTTCCCAGGAGAAATACGGTACCGGCAGTATACCTATCCCAAGCTTAATGTGAGTGTGATCTTAAGCGACGGACACCTTCCCAAACTCAGCATCGGGGCCATTGAGAAATATCCGTCGGCACTGTCCGTACTGGATGCGGGAACCTGCCGTGAAAGTACCATGGAGGTGGCGCCATATGTGGACTATATTGTCTGTTCAGAAGACTTTGCCAGACAGTATACAGGGAAGGTCGTGGATCTGAATAACCCCGGACTGTGCAGAGAGATTTTCGGCCGGATTCAGAGCATCAACCAGAAGCAAGCGGTGATCACTCTGGGGGAAAAGGGATTGCTGTACGAAGAGGACGGAGAACTGAAACACCTTCCCGCCTATCCTGCCAGGGCCGTTGATACGAGCGGAGCCGGGGATATCTTTCACGGGGCATTTGCCTGTGGACTGGCAAGAAAGATGCCTCTTAAAGATATTTTAAAGCTGAGCTCCATGGCCTCTGCTATTTCAGTGGAAAGTCTGGGAGGGCAGAGTTCCATACCGTCTCTGGATTTGACGGAACGAAAGCTAAAGGAGCAGGAAAGATGAAAAGGACTTTGATTTTACTGGCAGGGTATCCAGGCACCGGAAAGACTTATATGTGCAATAAGATTTTGGAGCAGGAGAAGGATTTTCAGGTGATCTCTCAGGATGACATGAAGGAACAGCTTTGGGATGAGTTTGGCTTTGACAACATGGAAGAAAAGACGGCTCTGGAGAATAAAAGCTGGACACTTTATTATGAGCGGACAGAAGAGGCCATGAAACAGGGGAAACGGCTGATCTCGGATTATCCGTTCAGCGAAAAACAGAGAGGAAAGCTCGAAAGACTCTGTGAAGAATACGGATATCAGCCTGTTACGATCCGCCTGGTGGGTGATCTGGATGTCCTTTTCGGGCGGTCAAAGCAGAGAGATCTGGATACAAGCCGTCACTTGGGTCATGTGGTGAGCCGTTATCACAAAGGGGATGTGCTTCTGGACCGGACGAAAGGCGACTGCTTTGTGGATTATGATATCTTCATGGACCGGTGCAGGAACCGGGGTTACGGAGAATTCTGTCTGGGGAAACTCATCGAAGTAGACGTGACCGATTACAGCAAGATAGACTACGATAAAATATTAGGACAGTTGAAAAAGTGGCTTTAGAGACAGCCATAAACCTCATTCTATAATTAGGATGGGGTTTTTTATTTTATGGGGAAGTTCTGCGACCTTCCCCATGAAAAAAAGCTCCGCGGATTGTGCACAACTTTGTTTTAGTAAATTTTTGTGAAAAACTGCGATTAGTCTATTAGGTTTCTTGTAATTCCGTTTCTGCTGTGCTATAATTATGCTAAATCATTAAATGAATAACAAAAGGAGATTTTACGTATGAGAGAAAGGGAATTAACAAACAGGGAAATACTGATCATGAAGTGTGCATGGAGCTCAGAAAAAGAATTGTCGGTGCAGGAGATGCAGGGAAGGCTGAAAGAACAGTTCGGCTGGGATGCAAAGCGTTCTACGCTCCGTACATTTCTTGTGGATATGGAAGGAAAAGGATTTATAGCGATCGAAAGGAGGGGGAGGCATTCTTATATAAAGGTGCTGGCCGAGGAAGATGAGTATAAAAAGACCCAGACAGCAAAGATGCTGGATTTCTGGTTTGACGGGTCCAGTCAAAAGCTGATAAGCGCATTGACAAATGAAGTGACCGAAGATTCAGTGGATCATCTTATGGGGGTATTAGATGAGCTGGGAGACGATTGAGGTCCTGATTCGGGTATTCACAGGAATTTTCCTGTGTTCGGCGACAGGAAGCGTTTTATTTCTTTACTGGAAACCTGTCAGCAAATATTTGGAGAAAAAAGGGGATGCAAAACTCAACTATGCGATTTTAAAGGTTATTATTTGTGCATTTTTTATTCCAGTGCTTTCTGTCATATTTGAGGATCTGTCACATAAGTCCTGGCTGTTTTCTTCTACTGCTGTGATCAGAAACATTACGGAGATAACAGGCGTAATATGGCTTGCTGGAGCCGCAGCTTCGGGGTGCTTTTATTTTTTGAAATACAGGCGTCTGAGGAAGTCACTTGAGAATTTCTGTATTTGCAGCAGACAGACTCAGAAAATTGCGGATGAGTGCAGAAAAAAACTGTGTGTACGGCGAAAAATCACTGTTTACCAAAGCTACCAGGTTCCCGTGCCGTTTATCTGCGGGGTAATCAGCCCTGAGATTATACTGCCGGAGGAACGTTACACGAAGCAGGAACTTGAGATCATTCTTCTGCATGAGATGGAACATTATAAACAGAGGGATATTTTTTGGAAACTGATGTGTAATGTCCTGGCCTGTGTTCACTGGTTTAATCCGCTGAAAAAGCAGATCTGCAGTCAGGTGGAGGATTGGAGTGAGGTGTCCTGTGATGTCCATGTGCTGAAGGTGTTCGGAAGCCTGAAACAGTATTTCAGCACGATCATTTCGATCGCCGCAAGAAAAAGCGGATACCGGCAGTATCTGGCCTCTGCACTTTATGAAAACAGCAGAGGGCTGGAACTGCGGATGCGGAGAACCGCCTCTATCAGGAAGATGAAGGGATTCCCGTGGAAAAGCGCACAAATATTTTTCATCTGTTTTTGCACTCTGGGAGCGGCAACGATCTCTGCAATATCTTATGGATATTATAGAGGATACATATATTTAGAAGATAAGACCAGCAGCAAAACAATATTAAAAGAAATGGATGCACCCAAATTAATGAAGGAAAAGCAGAGGAAGGGGACCTCATTGTCGAAACAGAGGATGATGGAAGACGAAGTACCTGGCAAAGAAAAAGATATATGGATAGACTGGTGGCCGAAAGCAAACGAATTTTTGATGAGTAAGAAATTTCAGGCAGAAAAAGGAGACAGAATCCAGATGATGTTGTTATGTTCGGAGAATGATAACCCAAATGTTAACAATAATGAAATACTCGCAGGAGTCATAACACCGGATGGAACGCAGAAGTTTGTCTGTGATAAAGACAAGCTACAGCACAGCTTTTTGATAAAGGAAAGCGGAGAATACCAGTTTTTTGTAGAAAATCAGACAACAAAGAAGATTCAGCTGGCAGGAGATTATGAACTTATTACAAAAAAACGATAAAGGAAGAGCAGGAATGAGAAAAATATTATTAAAAGCTATGGCAATCGCAGCGGCCTGTGCATTGATCGCTGCCCCAATGCCTGTGTTCGCAGAAGAAGTGGACGGAGAGACAGAATATTTTTCAATGGAAGACGATCCGGATGTGACTGTTGAGACTGTGGATGAAGTGCTAATGACTACATATTCTACAGCGTATGCACTGAATTGGTCTGTGGGAAATAAAATTTCAAAACAGACAAAAGAATTCAGCAAAACATCAGGGAGTACAGTGTCCATCTAAAGCAACCAGTACTGTAAATAGAACTTTTACAATTACAGAGCCAGGAAAATACAGAGTATTTGTTGAGAACAAATCAGGGAAGACCATTACTGTCAAAGGAAATTACCGGCGGTAGTGATGAGATAGATGGAAAGGCGGTGATGCCGAAGAAAAAACAGACAGGACTTGCAGTAGCAACGACACATAAGAAGGCGGTTATAATAAAGAGCCATGCAATACAAATGGCGGCCAAACCAGATATCTGCAAATGCAGATAGCGTATCACATGGACGTCTTTATTATAACAGACAGTACAACTGGATGAAAGGAGAAGAGTTATAATGAAGAAATTGGTAAAGCCAACAATCTGTGCGGCTCTGTCATTTGTTTTAATGTTTACATCTGTTCAGTGGAGCGGCATTCTTGCCGGACCAAGGCGGGTAAATGCCGAGGCATCAAAAGATGTAAAAGAAGTCATTGACAGCGAGAGCACAAAAAATTCAACTACATTCCGCCTGTCCAACGGAAAGAAGGAATCTGTGTTTTACGGACAGGATGTAAGGTACGAAGATGAAAATGGAAATCTGAAAGACTATGATCCGACCCTTGTGGAGATTAAAGACAAGACCAGCGGGCACGGACATAATCTGAAAGACTATCAATACGAAAACAAAGACGGGGATAAAAAGCAGTATCTGCCCAAGAAGCTGACGGAATCCACTCCGGTTTTGATGGAGCATGATAAGTATGAAATCTCTTTTGCACCGATCACTGGAGAAGAAGAAAGCGGCATTATGACACAGGACCAGCAGAAAGAAAAAACAGAGGAGAATGCATTTTCTTGTATTAATAAGTTAAAAAGGACAAAACTCCAGAGAGAGGAAGTCCTGACGGCAGAAGACAAAAAAGAAGAGCTGCCGGTCAGTGTGGCATACGAGTCAGAAGATAAAAACTGTACGTTTTTATATCAGTCACTGGACACGGGAGTGAAAGAAAGTGTCACATTAAAAGAGATCCCGGACAGCAATCAGCTGAAGTTCCGGTTTTATGCCAAAAACCTGACAGCAAAGAAAAACATCGGGGACGGCGGCATCACGTTCTATGACAAAGAAAGTGAAGACATCATTGCCTCACTGGAAGCCCCGTCAATGAATGACGACACGAAAGAAGCATACAGTGAAAAATTGTCCTATGATATTGAACCGATCAAAGATGAGAAAGATACCTATGAATTGACCCTGACACTGGATGAGGAGTATCTGAAAGACAAAGACCGCAAATATCCGATTACGATTGATCCCACAGTCACATGGAACGGATCAACAGATTTTTGGGACGTGTATGTGATCAACGGAAGTTACAAAAACACCAATTTTTATGATTCCGGCGTAACGGCTATGATGGCGGGAAAAGCCAGCAAGGGAACATACCGTACATACCTGAGATTTAAGGATTTCACGGCAAAGATTAAAAATAAGTACGTGGACACTGCCACATTGACCATGTATGAAACCGGTGACAGCACCAGCGGCCAGACGATTGAGGCAAGGAGAGTCACTTCTAACTGGTCAAGACCCGGACTTACATGGAGTAACCGTCCCGGATATTCCACAAATTATGGAAGTGTGACGACAACGGGAACCACCCATAAAGCAAGGAGCATCAACCTGACCAAATATGCCAGGGAGTGTGCAAACGGATCTATCACCTCCTACGGCGTCATGCTGAAAAATGCGGATGAAACAAAGAAATACGGGCAGTTTTACAGTTCCAGGTATTCAAATGCAAGTTATAGACCCAAAATGAGTGTTACATATTATGACGGGCCGACAACTCCGACTTCTGCTTCTGTGACTCCGCAGTATATGAAGAAGGGACAGACACTGACAGCGAAATGGGCAGGCATCAGTTCCAAATCCTTAAACAGGGTAGAATACAGAGTTGCAACCTTTGATCCTGCTAAAAATGTGGAAGTGAATTCCAACTACCGCGCTTATTCCGGAAGCACAAAGCTTGGGACAACAGGAAGCGGAAGTGCATCGGTAGCAGACAGTAAGAACTGGCCGGAGGGATGCTATAAGTTCGTCATCCGAGGTGTGGACAACGGAGGGATCAACGGTACTGGAAAAGGATATATATTTTATGTAGGCGGGGCAAAACCAGTGATCCATGACGTGATCGTACAAGGGGAAGGAGCAAAAGGAACAACGGAAGATAATCCATCTTCTGACATTGCTCCGGTTTTGAGCTGGCATGTTTCAGATACATATTTAAGTAAGGTCGAATATAAGGTAGAGAATGGAAGCTATATTAATTTAGGAAATAGTTCAGCCGGAAGCATTGCTATTAACAGTGCATCTTTTAATGAAAATAGGTCTTACACTGTTACTATACGAGTTACTGATAAAGTGGGAAATCAAACAGAGAAAACAGTACAGTACTACTATGAAGATAAAGCCAAAGTATCTGATTATCAGCCAACCGAACCAGAGGTAAAGTCATCTTATGGGAAAGCACTGATTTCATGGAAACAAAGTTCGGCGAATCTTCCGGGAAGTATTTATTATGAAGTGCATTGGGGAGAAAGTGCAGACTTTACTCCAGATGACAGCAATCTGGTACGAAGTGCTGTTAAAGATACCTATGTCGCTGATATGAATACAGGTGACGGAAAAGAATACTATTATAAAGTATGTGCAGTGAAACTTGCAAAATCAGGAAAGGTACTATCAAGAAGCAATTATGTTACAACGGGAAAAGTAAGACAGCAAGAAGCAAGAGAGTTTGAGCAGTATCTGGGAGAAAAAGACTATCGGGACACACTAGAACTATCGACACCAAATGGAACTGGTACTATTGATAAAGCCAGCGGAAATCTGACTTATTCAGGAGATGACTTTGATATTAATGTGGGTGGAATGGGGTTATCCTTGACCAGAACCTATAATAGCCAAAGTAAGAAAGCAGGTATGCTTGGAAATGGATGGTATGATACCTTTCATAAGCAGTTATATCAAGTGGGAGATAACCTTATCTTTCAAGATAGTGATGGAACTTATATTACCTTTGAGAAAAATGGAAACTCTTACACATCCAAAGAAACAAAAGATTATACACTGTCACTGACTGAAAATAATTCGAAGGCGTCCACTTTAAAAAATGCCGCAAAAAGCACCGTTTTGGTCAATACGAGAGCAAATAACATATTAGGAAGAAGTACATCAAGAACAGCAACATATAATCCAAGCCATAATACAAAGACAGAAACAGGGGAAATACAGCCCGTAATTTCGGAAAAGAGTGTAATAGTCGTTTGTACATTGACAGATAAAAATAACACAACATATCAGTTTGATGCCAATGGTCATATGACAGGAATGGAAGATGCCAATGGAAACTATGTTCTGTATGGATACAATGAAAAAGGACAATTAGAAACAGTAACCAGCAATAAGAATCAAACATTAACTTTAAAATATAACGGAGGAGACGGTGAGGATGCAGACCGGTTAAAAGAGATTGTCTTGCCGGATGAGACAAAGGTTTCCTATACATATGAAAAAGGAAATCTGATCAAAGCCACACACAGTTCCAAAGATGGAGGAGACTCTGTTGTCTATCACTATGCATATGATTCAGAAGACCACTTAATAAACATCCAGGATGCAAAAGGGAATGACTATGGAATCTCTTACCAAGGACAAAAGGCGAGTAAAGTCACAAAACCGAATGGATCTTATCAACAACTCACTTATGGAGATGGAACAACAGCGGTATCCAATCATAAGAATGGGGGAGTGAAGCTTTCCGAAGACTCAATTACTTATGATACATCCAATGGTAAATTATTATCAGCCACGGATGTCAATGGGATTACAACGACTTATAATTACGCAGATGCATCCAACAATTTGCTGCAGACAGGAACCACAGCCAAAGTTTATTATCAAACTTTAACAGATGGGGTGGTAAACTTTGCATCTGATGATAAGATTACAACGAGTACGACATATAATGCCGATGAAAATGTAGTCAAAGAAGTAGATGAGACTGGACAGGTAACAACCACAACCTATGGAGACAGCAAAAATAAAAATCTGCCGACCAATGAAGTGACCAGCAATGAAGATGGGAAGGTCTCCAATGTTACAACAACCTATGATGAAAATGGAAATCCTTTAACAGAGAAAGATTCAGTTGCTGATACTGAGACAAAATATTTATATGATAATAAAAATAACTGGGAGATGACAGATGAATGGCAGTATGAAGAGGGAGAAGAGATCTCACATGAAAAAGTAGACAGCGAGGAATTGGATCATGAGGTAAAAGAATCTAGTACTTTGACCCAGGGGAAGATAGAAGAAATTTCTACAGCAAAACAGGATAACATGGGTCGTGAGATCTACAGCAAAGATGAAAAGACAGGGGAAGAGACTTCGATTTCTTATGATTTCATGGGGAGAGTTACGAAATCTGTAAAGTCTCTTGATGGAATCAGTCAAACAGAGGTGAAGTCTTATGATGCCAATGGAATGACGGTATCTGAAACTTCTAATACAGGGATTACTACTTCTTATGAGTATGATTCACTAAATCGTGTGACAACAGCTACGGAAAGTGCCGATGGAAAAACAAAGACTACAAAAACAGCGTATGGATATGAAGATGCGAATATCCATACCTTAGATGGTACAAAAGTATATCAGAATCTAGCTGTACAGACCGTTACGACCAATGGGACAGTTACATCAAAAAGTTATACAGATTCAGAGGGAAATGTAGTGCGTACTCTGAATGACGGAATTTATACGGATTATGTATTTACAGGAGATGGAAAAGAAATAGCATCCATTGTTCTGGGGACAAACAAAACCGGGAAAGAAAAGGTTACAGTTCAATTGTTTGATAAAGAAGGGAATCAGACACACATCATTCGAAATCCAAATGTAACGGCAGGAAACATTACATTACAAAAGGATACGATCGTTACAAAAGCAGCCTACGATGCTAATGGTAATGAAACAGCAGAAACGGATGGAAAAGGAAATGAGACTACTTATACCTATGATGATCAAAACAGGATCACAGGAGTGTCCCAGGATGGAGGAAATGTCAGCAGTACGATATCCTATGCCATGTTAGATGGAAAAAAAACAACAAGTATCACGGATGCCAAAGGTCATGTGAATATGGAAGTGACAAATGAGGCGGGACTTACGGAAAGTAGTATAGACCAAGGAGATGCAGAAGAGCGTATTTCTACAAAATATTCTTATGATGACAGTGGAAATAAGATAAAAGAAACTTTTAACAATGGAGCATATAAAGCCTACAGTTATGACAAAAAGAACCGCATAACCAAAACGGAATCTTTTGAAGCACCGGAAGTAGGAGAAAGTAGTGGAACAAGGACATTAAAAACAGCTTATCGGTATGACGCACAGGACAGGCTTTTAGAAGCAATTGATTATAGTGTTGTAGGAAATACAGAAACGGCTTACCGCTATACAGAATATACATATGACAGCCGGGGAAACGTAACAAGCTTTGCAGAACTCAGTCAAGAGAGCCAACCAACGGCTGAAGAGATATCAGCGAAAAAGATCCGTTATGTTTATGATAGTGAAGGAAAACTCACAAAAGTTGCTTATCCAACCATAAAAGACGGGGTACAAGGATTAACTTATGAATATAATGAGAATGGATGGCTTATAAAAGTTGAGGCAAATGTAAAAACTGGAGAAAGCAGTACCGAAAAGACGATCCGAAGCTATTCCTATGATTCCTTTGGAAAAGTAAAAGAAATCAAAGATTACAGGAATATTCTTTCTGCTGGAGACAAGGCAGTAAGAAAAATCTATACTTATGATAGTTTTGACCGCGTGAAAGAAATGATATACACAGATCTTGAGCATCCCGATACGGTGATGGAATCTTATACCTATGAGTATGATAAGAATTCCAATATCACAAAAAAAACAGAGGTCAACAACTATCCACCAGAAGGTGAAAAAAAGATTGATGAATCAAAGGATTATACCTATGATGCCTTGGGAAGACTCACAAAAACGATAACAACCAATCATAAAAAAGATGATGAAAAGAAAACGACTACCTATGAGTATGATAAGGTTGGAAACCGTACTTTGGAGAATGTAAACGAGAAGGCTACAAGCTATAATTATAATGGGTTAGACCAGGCATTGACGGCGACAAAATATGAAGGTGTCAGCGTTTCTGAACAGATCCAGTATGAGTATGATGCGAATGGAAATGAAATAAGCCAGCATAGTACGAAAACAGGAGAAACTACAAGGAGAAGTTATGACGCAGAGAATCGACTGAGTAAAGTGTCTGTAGAAAAAGATGGGAAGACTATGACCATTCAGGAAAATCAATATAATGGGGAAGGACAGAGGATACGGAAGACAGAAGGAGATACCGTAAGGAACTATTATTACCAAGATGGAGTGGTTTCCTATACGACAGATGCAGCCAAGACACAAACAAGCCAAAATTTAATTGGACTGGAAAGAAACATCATTGGAACAGAGCGTTATGATGGTAACCAGACTTCCTATTATATGTATAATAAAGATATCCAGGGAAGTACGACAAGTCTTGTAAAAGAAGATGGAAGTGCTGATGCAACCTATCAATACACAGATTTCGGAGAGACAACGATCAGTGGAGCTAATCAGGCCAGAAATGAAATTTGTTATACAGGTGGGATTTATGATAAAACTACAGCTTTTTATTATCTGAATGCAAGGTACTATAATCCTGAAGGTGGAAGATTTGCCACGGAAGATACCTATCGTGGGGAGCCAAATGATCAAGATACATATCACTTGTATACGTACTGTGCTAATAATCCAATTAACTATGCAGATCCAAGTGGACATAAGAAAGAATGGATTAGTAAGAAAAAAGGAAATGTATACAAGAGAAGTTTTAAAGAAATGCGTATATGTACGGATGGTAGAATTGCAAACAAATATGAAAAAAAGAAAAAGAGACCTTATGAAGATAAAAATCATCAGGGAAAAACAGCATGTTTTGGTAATGTAGTTGCATCTGATGCGGTTCCGTATATTGTAATACCTTCCAGTATGAAAAAGTATAAATTTTCTTCAGGAGTAATTGTGAATAGAAAAAATGGGGATTATATGTACGCTGTAGTTGGTGAAACAGGTGGTACCAAACCAGTTGGTGAGGTATCCATATATGCGGCATGGAAAATGAATTACATAACGCCACCGAAAAACCATCAAGTATACGAAAATCATAGAATCGGAAATAAAAGTCAAAATGGAAGATGGAAGATTATTCTTTTCCAAAAATCTGCTCCAAACTCTAAAAAAGCAAAAAGTGGATGGAAATATAAAAAAACGAGTACACTTAATCCCCAGATAAAAAGTGTAGGACAGAAATGTTATAAAGGAACAGGAAAATGCTTAAATTAATCTATATTTGTTGGAAGAGGTGTATGCATGGAAAAGTTGAAAGTTTCAATAATATTTATAATCACACTGACATTCGTTTGTGGTTTGTTTGCAGCATGTCAAAACAAGTCAAAACAAGTTCGATTTTCCGATCTTGTTGATTGGAACAAGGAAAAGATAGCTGAAAGCGGGTACCCTGAATGGGCACCCGCCCTTGTTCAGAATAAAACCTATGTTTTTTATCAAAATTCAGATTGGGAGATTATACGAGTTGATAAAAATAACCATAAGAAAACAATCATAAAAAAACTTACAAAACTTCGTGATTCTCCTTATGATGTTGGGATGACTCTTTTAAACAATAGGTTATATTATATATATGACTCTTGTCTGTATCAATGTGATTTTAACGGAGATAATGAAACTCAAATTATTTCAAAACAAAAATTACAACAGTTTACAAAAAATACAAATATTCAGGATACAGTTAATGGAGTAAAGTTTTATAAAAACGAGATGTATTTAATTATAGGGTGTGATGTACTAGTAAAGTTTAATTTTAATACAAAGGAATTGCAAACAGTAGCCAAGGAAGTTGGGTCCGGGACTTTTTATAAAGATGATTTTTATTACGTTGATTACACAGCATTGTATAAAGTGAATTTGGAGACATTAAAAAGGACGCTTGTGAGAGGTCAGAAGTATTCAAAAAAATTATTGAAAATAAAGGATACAGTGTATTACCAAACGATCATGAATATTAAAGGAAAGCTATATTATACTCGTTCCCAAGGTAAATGGGCATCAGAGGGTGGTGCACCATCGAAAGTATATTTGTATCAAGATAGTGGAAATGATATAAAAAAATACAATGCTAGTACAGATTTACATAATCTTGTATATGATGGAGGAAAAATTGCTTACTATGATACACATCCCAAAGAAATCAAACTTATTTTAGTAATTTATGATTTGGATACTGGAAAAGAAAGAAAAATAGATCTGCCAAAGGACTTCTCTCAGGTAGAGCAGCTTGTCGATGATATTTTATTATATCGGTCAGATAAGGGTCAACTTACTTATTCTGTATTTAAAATTTCTTAAAAAGCAGGTCAAGATCCAAAAAGAACTGAACGGAGTGGTAAAGACAGAGGAAAAGAACTACGATGCCAACGGTACTCTGTTATCAGAGACTTCAGACACAGGAGTTACCACCTCTTACAGCTACGACACGATCAACCGGGTAAAAGAGGCTGTCGAAGTGTCAAAGGACGGCATCACGAAAACCACAAAGACTGATTATGGGTACGCCGATCAGGAGATCCACACACTTTCCGGAATGAAAAGCTATCAGAATCTTTCCGTCGTCACCACAACCGTGAACGGGAAGATCCAGGGAGAGACGTATACCAATGGTTCCGGCAATACCGTCCGGGAGAAAAGCAACGGCATTTATACGGACCATGTATTTACAGAAGACGGCAAGGAGACAGCGTCCATTCTTCTCGGCACAAAAGCCGGAGCGGATGTCAAAGGAAAGATTACTTTAAACCTGTATGACCGAAATGGAAAACAGACACATACAGTCCAGAATCCTGTGATTGCCGGTGAGGATGTTTCCATTGATCCTGAAAAGTCCATTGTCAATCAGACCGCTTATGATGACAAGGGAAATGAGACGGCCAAGACAGACGGAAACGGCAACACAGTGGCGTACACTTATGACGACCAGAATCGGGTGACCAAAGTATCTCAGGGGGATAACAGCACTTCCATATCCTATACTATGGGAACGGACGGGGTAAACACTACAAGCATCACAGATGCCATGGGTCATGAGAAGATCGAAGTGACCAATGCAGCCGGACTGACAGAAACCACGACGAGCAAAGGAAACCTGGGCGAGAGCATTTCCACCAAGTTTACTTATGATACCAATGGAAATAAAACAAAAGAAACCTATGAAAACGGGGCTTACAAGACGTATCATTATGACAAAAAGAACCGTCTGACAGAGACTAATACCTATGAAGCCCCTGAGGCAGGAAGTGAATCAGGCACGAAGACTCTCAAAACTTCTTATAGCTACGACGGCAACGACCAGCTCATCGAAATGGTGGATTATCAGGTCAGCGGAAATACAGAAACGGCCTACCGCTATACAGAGTGTGAGTATGACGGGCTTCAGAGGAAGACAGTCTATGCAGAACTGAGCCAGTCAGAAAAGCCAACGGCGGATGAGATTAAGAGCCATGCAATCAAATATACCTATGACGCAGAAGGCAGGCTTACGAAAGTTACCTACCCAACGAAAAAGGATGGGGTGAGGAGCCTTTCTTATCATTACACCAGCGACGGCTGGCTGTCTTTGATCAAAGCAGATGTATATAAAGGAAGTGATGTAAAAGAAGCAACTGTGCGGACTTATGCTTATGACAGCTATGGAAAAGTAACAGAGATCAAGGATTACCGAAATCTCTTATCGGATGGTGATAAGGCAGTCAAAAAGACCTATACCTATGATTCTTTAGGAAGGCTTGTAAAGACGGTTACGACAGATCACAGGAAAGACGACAGCAAACAGACCGTGACCTATACGTATGATAAGGTTGGAAATCGTCTGGCCGAAGACAAAGGGGATACGAAGACCACCTACGATTATAATGGACTGGATCAGGTGAAAACTTCGACCACATGGAAAGATGGTACCGTACAAGAGAATAAGCAGTATGTCTATGACAAGAACGGAAATGAGATCGGACAGACCAATGGAACAACAGGGGAGATCCTTTACCGTACCTATGATGCGGAGAACCGTCTGACCGAAGTCTCTGTCAACAAAGACGGAAAGAATGCGGTTGTTCAGCAGAACCGTTACAATGGAGACGGGCAGAGGATCCAGAGAGTGGAAGGAGATCAGACGACCAACTACTATTATCAGGATGGCGTGGTCTCTTATACGACCGATGGAAAAGGAGAGCAGACGTCTCAGGACCTTTTGGGAACTGACGGGAATGTGATAGGAGCCCAGAGGTATACAGGCAATGATGCTGCGTATTATGTGTATAACAAGGATGTCCAGGGAAGTACGACCAATCTTCTGAAAGACGATGGAAAAGCGGATGTGTCTTACCGATATGAAGACTTTGGAGAGACACAGAGCATTGGAGAGAGTACGGCTAAGAATGAAACCTGTTATACAGGGGGACGTTATGATGAGACTACGGGACTGTATTATCTGAATGCACGGTATTATAATCCGGAGGATGGAAGGTTTTTAACTGAGGATACTTACCGTGGGGAGACAAACGAGCCGGATACACAGCATTTGTATGCATACTGTTCAAATAATCCTGCAAATTATGTGGATCCGAGTGGACATAAATCTAAAAGAGTTATTTATTATAATAAAAAAGGGCATGGATTTAAAATGCAAGCAACAAATTCTCCATATTATAAGAATAAAGATGTAACATTAATTTCTGTAAGGTATAAAAAGGATTTTAAGAAACAATGGAATAAGATTCCGAATGGGACAAAGGAACTTTATTTATATTTGCATGGAGGAGTAAGTGCGTTGTATTTTGATGGTTCTGATTTAGTGTTAAAGGAATTATTGAAATTAAAAAAACATAAAATAAGCAAAAAAATTGTATTATTATCTTGTAAAGGTGGAATAGGAGGACCAAATAGTGTTGCAAAAATATTAGCTAAAAAGTGTAAATGTGTTGTTTATGCATCAAACTATCCATATGGATTGTCATATAGAAAAGAAAGAGGCAAATGGTATCCTAGGTATGGAGGACCGCAAAATCGCTGGAATAAAGAAAATCCTTTAAAAAAATATAATCCGTAGAAGGGAATATGTGTATGAAAATAAGTTACTTGTTTAAAAATATTATTTTACAAATAATAAATTTAATAATAGGAATATTTTTGGGTTATTTAATATCAATTAGAACAAATTTAAACGAAACTTTTGCTTATGTTTTAGAAAGTGGAATTCTCATTATATTCTTGCTGGTAGTAATAGCTGTTATTGCAAAAAAGGGAAAAATGATAACAGTAAGTTATGGAATATTTGGTCTGGCTTTTGCTGTAGGGTTAGAATTATTACCTAAAATTTTCTTGTTTTTAGAAGTAGGAGACAATGAATATCAATTTCTTATCGTTGGAATGGTAAATATGATGATGATGACTGCATTTTTTTTATTCATCGGATTTGTAATAGAATTTTCATATCAACACGGAATATTTTATAAACTTATAGCTATATTTCCGATAGGTGGAGCGATATTTTCTACTATAACAACTTATTATTCCAAAGACATAAACTCAGTTAATGCTACAGTAATAGAATCAATGATTGCATTGATTATCTTAATTCTAATTTTCTTTGGGTGGGTAAAAAAAGCCAAATGAAAATTTGAAAGTAACATATATTTCGCAATTTAAAAAAATTTGGAATGGATTGGCTAGTAATACTAGAGAAATCTATTTATTCTTACATGGAGGCTCTGGGGCTTTTAAAGGTAAAACAATGAATACAAATGCAATAAAAAAGCTAAGCTTCAAAAAATTAAAAAGTGTAAATGTATTAACTTGTAAAGGTGCATTAGGCGGAAAAGCAAGTGTTGCGTATGCTTTTCACTGTAAATTAAAAAAAGCAAAAGTGTATGCAGCTGGATGCAAAATTTCATATAGGTTAGGAACAAACGGAAAATGGTATCCAAGTCAAGGAGGGAAAAAATATTTTTTAGCACTAAAAACCCTGTAAAAAGAGTTTATTAAAATTAATAGGAGCTAATACTAATAGCTGGGAGAAAAATTTTAGAGTATTCTCTCAGCTATTCAACCTAAATATGAATTATCAAGCATGAGGGGAACGAGATGAAATATAGAAATAAAATAAGGCTCTTCAGGGGTAATGGTGGGTAAAAAACACCCACAACCCCAATGTTTATGCTGATTAATCCGCTACAGATTTTCTGTTAGGAAGTGGCACCCTCAAATCAGAGCATACAAGGTACACCATGTCCAGCATATTTTGTATGTTGCGGAAGCCATATGCTTTCCTAATAATCAGCTTAATCTTGTTATTGGTTGCTTCAATCCTGGCATTGCTCATGCCATAGCGGATCGTATTTAAGATATGCACCTTATGGCGCTTGATTTTCAGATACAATTCTTTAAATGCCGGTATCCTACTGTGGCTTGATTTCCACAACCACTGCTTTAATTGTACCTCCGCTTCGTCTACATCAGTTATCTTAAGCAGAAGGCGAAGCTGCTCTTTTAACAGGTATGCCCGGTAGAGTCGTTTATTCTCAGAAGCAATCATATCAACACGGTATTGTTGCTTTTCAGATAGGTGCTCAGGAGCCTTTCTGAGAGCATATGCAGAACCTTTGATTTCATCAGCCTTGGCTTTAGCAACCTTTACAATGGCATTGGAAGTGTCATCTTCCTTAGGTCTGCCAGGCTTACGTGGATTCTCTTTCTTGAGTTGTTTGTATTCATCATAGGCATCATGCCAGACATCACGTCTGACCTCATCAAGAGCTTCCATAGCCCACTCGACTACATGGAATGAATCCACACAGCGGGCACATTCAGGAGTGTATTCATTTACACATTCCGTAATCCACTTCTTTTTTGACAAAAAAGTGGGGGATTTTAATAAAATGGAATCTACAAGCCTTGATTTTACTGGGCTGAGGATTCCGAGAGATTATTAAAATATTTAGGAGGATGAAATAAGTTGAGTAAAAAAGTATGGAATGTAAAAAAAAGTTTGATAGTAAAAATTTTGTTATTGATAATTGTTATTTATTTTTTTATGACACCACTAGGTGCTTTAAGGCTTAGCATTGCCTGTAATGGATACCCATTAAAAGCAATGGTGTATCCAATAGGAAAGCGTGAAAGATCTCTTGAGGAAGAGGAAAATGAGAAAGTATATGTTCTATACAATCCACCAGTTGAGAAAGATACAGAAGGAACTCTAACAAACTGGAGTGTAAAAAAATATTTAATATTTTATTTAGCCACATATAGAGGTGATGCCTAAAGATTAGGGGAATAAATTGACTGCTTTTGACAAAAGTTATTATAAAGATAATATCATTTGTTACATATAGCTACGACGGCAACGACCAGCTCATAGAGATGGTGGATTATCAGGTCAGCGGAAATACAGAAACAGCTTACCGCTATACAGAGTGTGAGTATGACGGGCTTCAGAGAAAGACAGTCTATGCAGAACTGAGCCAGTCAGAAAAGCCAACGGCGGATGAGATTAAGAGCCATGCAATCAAATATACCTATGACGCAGAAGGCAAGCTTACGAAAGTTACCTACCCAACGAAAAAGGATGGGGTGAGGAGCCTTTCTTATCATTACACTAGTGACGGCTGGCTGTCCGTGATCAAAGCGGAGGTATATAAGGGAAGTGATGCAAAAGAAGCAACTGTGCGGACCTATGCTTATGACAGCTATGGAAAAGTAACAGAGATCAAGGATTACCGAAATCTCTTATCGGATGGCGACAAGGCAGTCAAAAAGACCTATACCTATGATTCTTTTGACCGTGTGGCAAAGATGGTCTACACAGATTTGGAACATCCAGAAACAGTTATGGAGTCCTATGCCTACTCCTATGATAAAAATTCCAACATCGTCGAAAAGACACAGGTAAACAACTATCCTCAAAAGGATGAAGAAAAGGTCAATGAGACAAAACACTATACCTATGATTCTTTAGGAAGGCTTGTAAAGACGGTTAC
The DNA here is from genome assembly GCF_910574135.1 of Anaerostipes faecis. Taxonomy (NCBI): domain Bacteria; kingdom Bacillati; phylum Bacillota; class Clostridia; order Lachnospirales; family Lachnospiraceae; genus Anaerostipes; species Anaerostipes faecis. Next base: position 92,024 of record NZ_CAJSYK010000009.1, read on the forward strand.
CACAGATCACAGGAAAGACGACAGCAAACAGACCGTGACCTATACGTATGATAAGGTTGGAAATCGTCTGGCCGAAGACAAAGGGGATACGAAGACCACCTACGATTATAATGGACTGGATCAGGTGAAAACTTCGACTACATGGAAAGATGGTACCGTACAAGAGAATAAGCAGTATGTCTATGACAAGAACGGAAATGAGATCGGACAGACCAATGGAAAAACAGGGGAGATCCTTTACCGTACCTATGATGCGGAGAACCGGCTGACCGAAGTCTCTGTCAACAAAGACGGAAAGAATGCGGTTGTTCAGCAGAACCGTTACAATGGAGACGGGCAGAGGATCCAGAGAGTGGAAGGAGATCAGACGACCAACTACTATTATCAGGATAGTGTCGTCTCTTATACGACCGATGGAAAAGGAGAGCAGACGTCTCAGGACCTTTTGGGAACTGACGGGAATGTGATAGGAGCCCAGAGGTATACAGGCAATGATGCTGCGTATTATGTGTATAACAAGGATGTTCAGGGCAGTACGACCAATCTTGTGAAAGATGATGGAAAAGCGGATGTGTCTTATCGTTATGAGGACTTTGGGGAGACAACAAGTGTTGGAGAAAACACATCCGGAAACGAGACCTGTTATACTGGCGGAAGATATGATGAGACGACGGGGCTTTATTATCTGAATGCACGGTATTATAATCCGGAGGACGGAAGGTTTTTGTCTGAGGATACTTACCGTGGGGAGACAAACGAGCCGGATACACAGCATTTGTATGCTTATTGTGCAGATAATCCGATTAACTATGCAGATCCAAGTGGACATTATCCCATGGAACTTTCAGTTAAAATGTATTGGTTTGCATTGAGTAAACATTCAAAGAGAATTAATTTATCAAATGTTTCGTATCTTAATTTTAAAAAGGTGTTTAAGAGCAGGCTGAAAAATTCTGAAAAATTATATAGAATTTTTAAAGGATTAAGAAAGAAAGCTAATAAAAAGAAAAAAGCTACCTGGAAACCAAAAGGTACATTTGGATTTTCTGAAGATAGAGATTTAGCTTATTCTGTAGGTCACATTCGAAATATAAGGATGACTGTATATAAGAAAACGAAAAAAGGATATAAGATTAAATTAGCATTAAAAGACACTTATGATTTTGCAAAATTTAGTTTTAAAAAGCAAGGGATAATAAAAACATTAGTCAACAATATTTTCGGATATTATCCTCAAAGAGGTAAAGTGGTTCGTCCATACAAATGGAAATTTACAACAAAATTTTATCGTAAATAACAGTTATTGTAAAAGAGCCTTACATCAAAAATGATCTATTTTGATGTAAGGCCATATAATATAGAACAAGCATAAGATTGCAGAAAGGATATATATGAAAAAAGTAGTACAAGTAATGGCTGTAATTGTCTTGATTTTTGGTGCAATGTGTTTTTATGTGTTAGTTACAGATGATACAGGACGAGATCCCAGTTATGACTTAAAAGATGGATATCAACTAATAGCCTCTAGTTCAAAATGCTGGCAACTATGCTATTTTGAGAATAACAAATCAGCGATGGATGGTCAAGGAGAGAGCATAGTTGAAGGGAATATTCAAAAATATTTTAGTAATAAAGATTTTATCATTGTTTATGAAAAAGAAAAACAGACATATTATTGTATTGATAAACGAACGAGAAAATGTATATTTAAATGTAAAACTGAAAATAAAATGAAGAATTTTATTAAATCAAAATATCAAAAGGCAAGTGTGAAAATGGAAGAAACATAAAGTGAAGATATCTCCATTGATTCAATAATATTCATCGCTAATTAAATAGCCAAGAAACACGCAAACAGCTTACCGCTATACAGAGTGTGAGTATGACGGGCTTCAGAGAAAGACAACTTATGCGGAACTGAGTCAGTCAGAGAGGCCAACAGCTGACGAGATCAAAAGCCATGCGATTAAATATACTTACGACGCAGAAGGCAAACTTACGAAAGTTACCTATCCAACGAAAAAAGATGGGGTAAGAAGCCTTTCTTATCATTACACCAGCGACGGCTGGCTGTCTGTGATCAAAGCAGATGTATATAAAGGAAGTGATGTAAAAGAAGCAACTGTGCGGACTTATGCTTATGACAGCTATGGAAAAGTAACAGAGATCAAGGATTACCGAAATCTCTTATCGGATGGTGATAAGGCAGTCAAAAAGACCTATACCTATGATTCTTTAGGAAGGCTTGTAAAGACGGTTACCACAGATCACAGGAAAGACGACAGCAAACAGACCGTGACCTATACGTATGATAAGGTTGGAAATCGTCTGGCCGAAGACAAAGGGGATACGAAGACCACCTACGATTATAATGGACTGGATCAGGTGAAAACTTCGACCACATGGAAAGATGGTACCGTACAAGAGAATAAGCAGTATGTCTATGACAAGAACGGAAATGAGATCGGACAGACCAATGGAACAACAGGGGAGATCCTTTACCGTACCTATGATGCGGAGAACCGCCTGACCGAAGTCTCTGTGAACAAAGATGGAAAGAATGCGGTTGTTCAGCAGAACCGTTACAATGGAGATGGGCAGAGAATCCAGAGAGTGGAAGGAGATCAGACGACCAACTACTATTATCAGGATGATGTGGTCTCTTATACGACTGATGGAAAAGGAGAGCAGACATCTCAGGATCTTTTGGGAACTGACGGGAATGTGATAGGAACCCAGAGATACACAGGCAATGATGCTGCGTATTATGTGTATAACAAGGATGTTCAGGGAAGTACGACCAATCTTGTGAGAGATAATGGAAAAGCGGATGTGTCTTATCGTTATGAGGACTTTGGGGAGACAACAAGTGTTGGAGAAAACACATCCGGAAACGAGACTTGTTATACTGGCGGACGATATGATGAGACAACGGGGCTTTATTATCTGAATGCACGGTATTATAATCCGGAGGATGGAAGATTTTTATCTGAGGATACTTACCGTGGGGAGGCAAACGAGCCGGATACACAGCATTTGTATGCGTATTGTGCGGATAATCCGGTGAACTATGTGGATCCAAGCGGCCATAGAAGGAATGTTGTTTTATCTATTTACTATTCAATTGGAAGTTCCCTTACAAAATTTGCAAAGAATTCATGGTATTATTCAAATTATTATGTAGATTTTAAAAAAGTAGGGAAACGAAACGATTTTTATAAAGCATGGAATTCTATAAAGGGTAGAATAAAAAATTTGTACTTGTATATTCATGGAGATAAAGGAAATATACATTTTAGAGGGCAAAGCATTTCGTATAATCAATTAATTGGAAAAAAATCATTTGGAAAGGGGAAGAAAAAACGATTCAAAAGAAACAAGACTTTGCGGTCAATTCATCTTTTAAGCTGTAGTGGAGCTGCTGGCAATAATAGTGTAGCAAAAGCTTTTCATATTCTTGCACCGAATGCTACCATTTATGCTTCTAAAGTAGGTGTATCATTTTTCAAAACATATCGAGGATATAAACCTAGATATGGATGGAAAAAGTATGTAAAACCAAAGAAAAAATTTCACTTAATGTATGCTAATCCAGTAAAACAGGTATATAACTAAATACAAGAGTTGTTATCTTTTATTAAGATAGCAACTCTTAAAAATTGTAGAAATAAGGAGAAGTCAGTGATTAAAAAAAATATTATAATGATGGTTATAAGTGTTCTATTAATAATAGGAATTACAGTCTATAGTTTTGTCAATGGCCATGATACTTTTTTGGATGATAATTTAGCAGGTCCATGGATTGAATCTTTGGAGTTAAAAAAAGATTCGCTTGAATATGATATCGCCATGGGGAGATATGATAAGGTACGCACTAGGATTAGAGAAAATGATAATGTTAATAGTATAGCAACAGGTGTAACTCCTCTGATGATAGCTTCGACGATAGAATTTGATGATGAAGCATTAAAAATGTGTAAATTATTAATAGATAATGGAGCAGATGTCAATAAGATAGACAAAGAAGGAAGAAATGCTTTATTCTATGCATCAGCAGTCCATTATGAGAATGGTAAACCAAGGCTGATTAAGTATTTGATAGATAGAGGTACAAATATGTATCAAGTAATAAATAATAATGAAGATGAAGAGACAAATGTTACAGTACCTTATTATTGTGTTACGGAAGGAAATTATGACGTTGTTAAGCTTTATATTCAAAATGGCTATAACATAAATTATAAAGATAGCAAAGGCAGGAGTTTGTTGTCTGGCGCATATAGGAGTTATAAAAAGGATAAAAATAAGCAGGACAAAAAACAAAGTAAGAAATTTATAAAATATTTATTGGAGAACGGGGCAAAAAAATAGTTTTAAACTGTAGACATACTAAGATTTATTGATTAGTAGACTTAATGTTCCTGAGCAGGTCGTCGATTTTTGAAAACAGAATAAAGTTATGGCGACAATGACCACCTCATAGAAATGTTAGATTTCCAGATCAGTGGAAATACAAAAACGGCTTATCATTACACCAGTGACGGCTGGCTGTCTGTGATCAAAGGTGAAAACTTCGACCACATGGAAAGATGGTACCGTACAAGAGAATAAGCAGTATGTCTATGACAAGAACGGAAATGAGATCGGACAGACCAATGGAACAACAGGGGAGATCCTTTACCGTACCTATGATGCGGAGAACCGGCTGACCGAAGTCTCTGTCAACAAAGACGGAAAGAATGCCATTGTGCAGCAAAACCGCTATAATGGAGACGGGCAGAGAATCCAGAGAGTGGAAGGAGATCAGACGACCAACTATTATTATCAGGATGGCGTGGCCTCTTATACGACTGATGGAAAAGGAGAGCAGACGTCTCAGGATCTTTTGGAAACTGATGGGAATGTGATAGGAACCCAGAGATACACAGGCAATGATGCTGCGTATTATGTGTATAACAAGGATGTTCAGGGAAGTACGACCAATCTTGTGAGAGATAATGGAAAAGCGGATGTGTCTTATCGTTATGAGGACTTTGGGGAGACAACAAGTGTTGGAGAAAATACATCCGGAAACGAGACTTGTTATACTGGCGGACGATATGATGAGACAACGGGGCTTTATTATCTGAATGCACGGTATTATAATCCGGAGGATGGAAGGTTTTTATCTGAGGATACTTATCGTGGGGAGACAAACGAGCCGGATACACATCACTTGTATGCGTATTGTGCGGATAATCCGATAAATTATGTAGATCCCAGTGGACATAAGTATTCACCAAGTAAAGCAGCAAACTATGCATACAAATGGGGAATGAAATTTAATCCTCAATATGCTAATCATACTGGACAAGGTGATTGCACGAATTTTGTTTCACAATGTGTACATGCAGGTGGTAAAAGTATGAAGAAACCACTTTTTCTTTTTTATCGTCGTCGTATTTCTAGAACTACAAGCTATTGGTATTCTATAAAGCGCCAAGAGTATCATGGTAACTATGGTCCACCAACCTATTGGAAAGAATCAAGTTCTTGGACAGCGGTTAAAGATTTTTATACTTATTGGAAGAAACATGGAGCAAAAATTATATTTTGTAGTTCTAAAAAATATTACAAAGAAAAGCGAAAAAAGGAGATGTTGTACAGTTAAGAGAACGTAAGAACGGTTGGCATCATTCTATAATTATTTCACGTGGTTCTAAAGGAAAATGGAAATATGCGGGACATTCTAATAAACATAAAGCAAAGTCAATAAATAGTATAAAAAATCAAAATGGATATCGAATTATAAGAATAAGATAAATTATGTAAGAATAATTAAAAAATATAATTTATTTATGGTGAAATATAGCAGATAGCGCTCTTGTGTAATTTGAGTATCATGTAATTTTATATAAAGCAACTTTCTGTAGAATTCGTATACAAATAAATTATAAATGTATGTTAAATTGCAGAAAGTTGCTTAATTTAAACTTAAAGGAGTTAAAATCATATGATTAAAAAGAAATCTTTGATTATCGGAATAATTTTTATTCTAGGAATATGCGTAGTAATATATATACAGGATTTAAAAAAATACCCATATTGTTATGCGGAAAGCAGCGATGGAAAATGGAGATTGTATGGGTACATTGTTTATGAAGGGGGAGATTGGACTGGAGATTTATATTATGAAGGAAATAAAACAGGAGATATCGGAGTAATAGATGTAAAAATAAATTACAATGGTGATGCTCAAAAATACGGAGGTAAAATAAAACCAAGAGTTAATGGAAAAGGCGATTCAATAACAAAAGATCGATTTATTAATGAAAATAAGGAGAAATATTATCTAGTGTGGGAATTTGGAGGTGTCGATATTCCTGAAGTTATTTTAAAAATAAATTGGATGGAAGGAAAAACATCAAAAAGTGCTGTTTTAAAACCAGAGATTCGCTATGGCGGGCCCACAATAAGAAAGATATGGAGTTATTTTAAGTAAAAAGTATTTGAAACAATGGTGAATGATGAAAAAAGAAGTAAGAGGTATTGATATGAAAAGATTAAGATATAAAAGCAATATCTTATTTTCATTAATAATTAGTTTAACTTTTGTAGGGTGTCAGAGGGAAAAAGAACATTTATCAGATATGTTCGATTTAAAGAATGACAAATTAGCATTAGCTTATGATTCAGCATATTCATCTACAATCGTTCAAAATGATCAGTTTGTTTTTTATGAAACGGAAAATCAGGAAATCATTCGAATTAACAAGAAGAATCATAAAAGAATTACAATTTTTAGACCGGAGAAAAAGTCGAAAGTACAAAGTGAAGGTGGATTGGAATTATCAAAAGACAGTTTATATTACGTTCATAATAATTGTGTTTTTAAAAGTGATTTGAATGGAAAAAACATTCAACGACTTATTTTTGCAAAGGATAAGAAGGAAGCAGAATGGATTAATGGAATTAAAATATATAACAATGGAATATACTTGTTGGCCGATGGTGAATCGGATAACAGTATTTTTCGATTCTACCCCAAAAGCAAAAAACTTGAAAAAGTCGCAGAAGATATAAGGAATCCATGCTTTTCTGGAAACAATCTGTATTATACAGAACATGGGGAAGTGGGAATAAATAAGGTTAATTTAAAGACTTTAAAATGTAGGATTATACGTGGACAAGTATGGAAAAACAAATTGCAATATGAGGATGATTTAGTCCGATATAAGGGGATTGTGGAGAATGAAGGGAAAGTATATTATATTTGTAGGGGTAAAGATGGCAAGGTGAAACTATACCAATATATAGATCACGGGAAAGACACAATACAACATGGCTTTTCTGATAATTCGGATGATTTTGTTTATAATTCATCCATTATTGTTGGATTTAACACCCATTGGGATACCTCGGAAGAAAGGTATATTCAAATCTATAACTTAGATTCTAAACAAGAAAAGAAGATTAAAATGCCGAATGATACTTGGTCGGCTGAGTTTGTGGTAGATAATCTGGTAGTTTGTACTTATCTTGATGATAATGGAGAGTTTGGTCATATTCTAAAATTAGATATATAATTTGTTACAGCAAAATTTAGAGGGAAATAATCAAACGGATTTTTATAAGGCAGATTCTGTTTCATTTGCAATTCTTGGCGGATCATATAGTAATGCTGAAATTTTGATAAGAGATGGTAAGGTGGACTATACACAGAACCGGGAGGACGGAGAATGTGTTATATGGAGTTTTATTTGTGCGTTAGGTAATAAAAAGTCTTTTAGAGCAATTCAAAAGCTTGGATACAAACCTACGGATTTGGAAGTATTTCATGCTTATGAAAACTCTGATATGGAGACATTTCAATATTTACTTCATAAGGATTATTCAATTTATGTACAGGAAGATGGCGATAATATCTTGGACAGTGTCTGTCTGGATTCACCAGATAAAGCCTGGACTTTTTGTAAACGAGGTTTATATGCTTCGGAGTCTAATCTTAAATCTCTAATATGGATTGGAAAAGGTGATGTAGTTAAGAAGATAATAGAAAGCAAAAAAACAAAAGGGGTAGTCAGAAAAGAGGAGCTTCTCCAGGAATCAATAAATATTGGAGATTTATCAATGGTAAAGTACTTTGTAGAAAACGGTGCTAATGTAAATCGACATTTAAACGATAAGACAGAAGATTATTCCTATACATCAATGCATATGGCATCCGGAAGAGAAAGTTCAAAAATTGTTACGTATTTAAAAAGACATGGAGGAGATATTCATAAAAAAGATTCTAAAGGAAGAGAATGCAAAGAAATAGCGAAAAAAGCAGGATGTATTTGGAATTTAGAATTCTTATAAACCAGATTTTAGGGGCTTAATGTAATCATAAAACCTACAAATGGTATGAATAAATTTGTAGGTTTTATGATAAATTGAAGATTATTTTACTATACAAATAAAGGCAAATTTCATTCTTTTTAGTGAGAATAAAATTATTTATAAGGAGGTCATAATCTTGTATCAAGAAATTCGTAATACACAAATAGCAAAGTTTGATAAAGAGCTTATAGTAGATATATTTGTTCAGGCCATGTCATTAATTATTTGCCTAATTCTTATTAGTGCTATTTTATTTGTTATATACTGTATATTTAAAAAAATGAAGAAGGCTGGTAAAAAAGAAAAATGAAGTCATATTGAGTTTATCACTATCAGAAGAACAAAAACATTTCAGGCGAGGAGCAAACTGCATTTAGGTTAGTAAATACAAAAAGGTATAGGGATATGAATGTTTATGAACTAAGTTTTTGGTATCAGGAAGAAGAAAATGATGAGGAGGATGAAGTAACAATTGCAGTGTATTCTTCATTGGAACTGGCTGAAGAGGCGAGAGAAAAGTTTAAAAAGCATCCCAGATTTATTACACATGAACATGAGTTTTATATTGATGAGTACAAATTAAATGAACCGGAATGGAAAGAAGGTTTTATCACTGATGAGGATTTATATTAAAGGAGATGAAAAGAGAGGAAAACAAGGGGGAGAATAGAGTCAAATGAAGGTGGGGTGATAGGAATGACAATTTATGAATTGACATTTTACTATTGGGATGAAAATCCTGAAAATGATGACGAGACTTTTATTGCAGTATATTCTTCATATGAACTTGCTCAGAAAGGATTAGAGAAATTTGCAGAACAGCCTAGATTTAAAGGTAAGAGAGAAGCATTGTTTATAAGTGAACATGAGTTAAATGTTGAAAATAGTTTCTGGGCAGAGGGATTTTTTATAGATGATGTTTCAAATTATTATATAGATTTAGGAGATGGGTTTACATTAGAAAAATTTGAAGATCATGTTATAAAAATTATTTTGAACGATAAAACAGGAAATCAACAAGAGCTGTTTACAGGAACTATTCATTTTTATCAACTGATGGAACAATGTATACTTCTGAAAAATAAGTTAACAGGATGGATGTATTGTATCAATAAAGAGCATAAAAGGGTAGAACAGAAGACAAAAAGTATAGATATGATATCTTCTTATTTGAAAACAAATTATAACATTCAAAATGAAAAATGGATGATTATAGATTAATAGAATGGGGTGTAAATATGTATATATATCAGTTAATGCATAACCACGACGGAGATATTAAATTGATAGGCTATTTTAGCAGTTGGAAAAAGGCAAGAATCATAATGAAAAAGTATCGGTCATCAGTCGAAGGGTTTAAAGATTATCCAAGAAGCTTTAAAATAAGAAAAATTAAAGTTAATGAGGATAATTATTATTTTTATAGATGACAAATTATTTAAAGTTTGCTTTTAAACTAGTTTGTGTAAGAGTGTAATAAATGAAAAAGAAAAAGGTATTTATATTTATTATTGTGTTAGCCAGTATCGGGTGGGGTATATATCATTTTACTCTTGATACTCAGGCCGTTCCAAAGGGAAAGATGTTTAAAAGTGTAAAATCTCCGAATGGCCAATATATTGCTAATGCGTTTCATGGGCAGGATAATGCTACAGTAGATTTTTCTGTTATTGTAGAAATTGAAGATACAATAAAAAATAAAAAGAAAAATATATACTTTGAATATCACTGTGAAGAGGCAGATATAAAATGGCTGTCAGATAATAAAATCAGAATAAATGGAAAGAAATTAAATATTCACAAAGATGTATACGACTTTAGACATGAGTAAAGACAAAATATTTGATAAAAGGATCTACAACATAAGATTATCCATAGCATGGTATTAAACACCGTGCTATGGGTTTTTAAATGGAATTATATATTTTATATTTAAACTACGGATAAATTTATCTGCATTAAAAATGTATCGGCATATGAGGGTTGAAAGTTTTAGGTGGACAGCATAATCCAAAGCTAGGAGATAGATATATCCCTCAGCTCTGGATTATATTACTGCTGTTGTTGTTAATATTACTATTATTGTGAGTGCTGATCTCTGGCTTGATATAGGAAATATCTTTAGTTTTCTGATGTGTTGCAGCACAAAGACAATATAAAAGCAGTCACGTTCACCTTCTGATTCTTGAGGATAGTTCTGGATGCTGCGTATTACGTATATAACAAGGATGTCCACAGCAGTACGACCAATCTTCTGAAAGACGATGGAAAAGCGGATGTGTCTTATCGTTATGAGGACTTTGGGGAGACATAGACAACCGCCTCCAAAAGGAGGTCGATTGTATACAGTCTGAGGGTGGAATGTTAGTGAAGGCGGATTGGAATTATCAAAAGACAGTTTATATTACGTTCATAATAATTGTGTTTTTAAAAGTGATCTGAATGGAAAAAACATTTAAAAACTTCTTTCTGCAAAAGATAAAAAAGAGATAGAGTGGATCCATGGAATTAAATTATATAACAATGAAATATACTTGTTAGCCGAAGGTGATGAAGGTAATACTATTTTTCGATTCTTTCCTAAGAACAAGAAAATGGAAAAGATTGCAGAAGATATAAGAAAGCCATGTTTTTCTGGGGACAATTTATATTATATAGAACATGGGGAGGTAGGAATAAATAAGGTTGATTTAAAGACTCGAAAGAGTAAGATTGTACGAGGACAAGCATGGAAAAATAAACTGCAGTATGAGGATAATATAGTTCTATATAAGGGAATTGTAGAGAATCAAGGGAAAGTATATTATATTTGCTGGGGTGAGGATGGTAAGGTGAGATTATACCAATATAGAGATCATAAGAAAGACAAAATACAACATGGTTTTTCCGACAATTCTTATGAGTTTGTTTATAACTCCTCTATGATTGTTGGATATAATACTCATTGGGATAGCTCAGAGGAAAGGCATATACAAATCTATCACTTGGATTCTGAGCAGGAACAAAAGATTAAAATGCCAAATAATGATTGGTATGCTTTGCTTGTAGTAGATGACTTGTTATTTTGTGGTTATCCAGATGATAAAGATGATTTCTATCATATGTTAAAAATAGATAATTAACGGAAAAACACTGGACATCCATAAAGATGTCTATGATTTCAGACATGAATAATATTTTCCTGTGTGACATGGTCACAGAATGATCACTTCATTTCAGATATGATAACACCAGATATGATATTTTAAAAAATATGAGGTGGAAAATATGAGGAAAAAAACAGTGATCATCGGCGGTGTGGCAGGCGGGGCAACGACAGCGGCCCGACTTCGGAGAAAAGATGAGAGCATGGAAATTGTTCTTCTGGAACGGAGTGAATATATTTCCTATGCCAACTGCGGGCTTCCGTATCATGTAGGGGATGTGATCAAAAACAGGGAGTCTCTGCTTCTTCAGACTCCGGAGGCCATGAAAAAGAAATTTAACGTAGATGTCAGAGTGCGGAATGAAGCTGTGAAAATTAACCCGGAAGATCAGACAGTGACCATAAAAGATTTAAAGGAGGGCAGAGCGTATGAGGAGAGCTACGATTATCTGGTGATCGCCACAGGCTCCTCTCCGGTCGTGCCTCCGATTCCTGGCATTGACGGACCGGATATTTATACTCTTTGGACGGTTCCGGACACAGACAGAATAAAGAAAGTCATAGAGACAAAAAAGCCGAAGACAGCAGCGGTAATCGGCGGCGGATTCATCGGCCTTGAGATGGCGGAGAATCTTAACAGGGCTGGACTTGAGGTGAGCATTGTGGAGATGCAGGACCAGGTCATGGCCCCTCTGGATTTCGAGATGGCCCAGCTTCTTCATGAAAACATAGAAATGAACGGTGTCAGCCTGATACTGGGAGATGGCGTGGCATCTTTTGAATATAAAGACGGGAAAACGTTTATTGCGCTGAACAGCGGGAAGGTATTACAGACAGATATGGTCCTGCTGTCCATAGGAGTGCGTCCAAACAGTGAGCTTGCGAGGAAAGCGGGTTTGAAACTTAACGCCAGGGGCGGTATTTTAACGGATGAGATGCTCCGGACTTCCGAAGAGAATATATATGCGGTAGGCGATGTCATAGAGGTTGAAAACTATGTACTGAAAGAACCTGCAATGATCCCTTTAGCCGGACCGGCCAACAAACAGGGAAGGATCTGTGCGGATAATATTGCAGGAGAACAGAAGAAATATAAGGGAACTCTTGGGACTTCAGTTGTCCAGGTATTTGACCTGACAGCCGCGGCAGCAGGGGTCAATGAAAAAACGCTGATCCGTAAGGGGAAGGTCCGGGGGAAGGACTATGAAACTGTACTGATCAATCAAAAATCCCATGCGGGATATTACCTTGGTGCTGTTCCGGTTACATTAAAGCTGTTGTTTGACCTTGATGGAAACATTCTTGGCGCACAGGCAGTGGGGCAGGAAGGTGTGGATAAACGGATCGACGTGCTCGCAGGCGCCATACGCTCCGGAAATACAATCTATGATCTGGAAGAACTGGAACTCGCCTATGCTCCTCCTTATTCTTCAGCGAAAGATCCGGTAAATATGCTCGGCTTTACGGCAGAGAATGTTTTGGAGAAGATGGTCTCCTTCATGAGCTGCCGGGAACTGGATGACAGGATCGAAACAGAAGGCTGGGAGAAGGACTTAACCATTTTGGATGTAACCGAAGAGATGGAGCGGATGGTATTCCATATTCCGGGCTCTGTTCACATTCCGCTGGGGCAGCTGAGGCAGAGAATGGCTGAACTGCCGAAGGACCGGCTTATCGTAACTTACTGTGCAGTTGGAGTCCGTTCCTACAACGCAGCCAGAATCCTTAAGCAGAATGGTTTTTCAGATGTAAAGGTGCTGGAAGGAGGAACGAGTTTTTATCAGTCTATGCACTACAAAGACGGAGAGCCATCTGCCTGCCGGGAAGAAAAACAGCTGAAAGCAGCAGAGGCAGAGCCAAAAGAAGTAAGGCTTGTTGACTGCTGCGGTCTGCAGTGTCCGGGGCCGATCATGAAGGTTCACGAGACTTTAGAATCCATGGAGGATGGAGAGACGGTCAAAGTGGCGGCCACAGACATGGGATTCCCAAGGGATATTGAATCCTGGTGCCAGAGAACAGGAAATACGTTAGTAAAGAAGGAGCGGGACGGAAAACAAAATGTAGTCTTTATAAAAAAAGGAAAAGAAGGGCAGGAACTGTGTGCGGCAGCCGCTGACACAAACGGCGGGCAGGGCAAAACGATGGTCGTGTTCAGCGGAGATATGGATAAGGCCCTCGCTTCCTTTATTATCGCCAACGGTGCCGCAGCCATGGGCAGGCCGGTCACAATGTTTTTTACCTTCTGGGGGCTGAACATTCTGAGGAAATCAGAAAAACAGCGGGTAAAAAAATCAGTTGTGGAAAAGATGTTCGGAGTCATGATGCCGAGAGGAAGCAGGAAGCTCAAACTATCAAAAATGAACATGGGCGGTATGGGAACAAAGATGATGAAGAGGGTCATGAGAGAGAAAAATGTGGAAACTCTTGAAAATCTCATGAAACAGGCCATTGAAAACGGTGTGAAGCTGGTGGCCTGTACCATGTCCATGGATGTGATGGGTATCAGGAAAGAAGAGATCATCGACGGTGTGGAATTCGCAGGTGTAGCCTCCTATTTGGGAGATGCGGAGAATTCTGATGTAAACCTTTTTATCTAAGCAGCAAAATGCAGCAAAACGGTATCTGTCCGTTTGCTGCATTTTATTTCAGCTGATCAGCTGTTTTAAGCCCTTTTTATCAAGGATTGTGACTCCGCCTCTGGACAGTTTTACCAAACCTTCCGATGAAAAGTATTTCAACATACGGCTTACAACCTCCCTGGCGCTTCCGGTGTATTTGGCAATCTGTTCGTGAGTCATATGGATGTCGTCAGAACCCGTTTTTCCGCTCTCATCCAGGAGAAAGATCGCAAGCCTCTGATCGAAACTCATGAACAAAATCTGCTGCATGGTCCACATCACATCGGAAAAACGCTCGGTGGCCTGCTTATAGGTAAATGCTTCCGCATAGATATTCCGGTCAACGATTTCCGAATATGCTCCTGCGCTGATCTGTATGATTTCACTTTCTGTTACCGCCTCCATTTGTACTTCAAAAGTGATGGCAGACAGTACGCAGGAAGCAGAAAGGACACAGACATCTCCCTGTTCCAGACGGTACAGAGTGATCTCTTTTCCTTCTTCTGAGAGCATGAAAGTCCGCACACTTCCGCTTTTGATGATCAGCACGCCGGTACATTCACAGTTCTGGCACCGGATGATCCCTCCTTTTTCGTAGCGGACAAGCTGAGACCACTGGGAGAGAGTCTTCTTTTCTGTTTCTTTCAGGTGCTCCCAAAAAGGAAGGGACGACTTTAAGATAGGGATGATTTCATCTGCATGCTCCATTCTATACCTCCAATTAATACTTTTCATATATTTTAGCTGTCCCAAAGAGAAATAACAAGAGCTGTTTGCATGGAAATCGGTCCCTTAGATTCGTTTCAGCAAATTATGACACAAGATCCTTGTATAATTAGAAGCTGAAGGAGGGTCCAGGATGCCGATTATAAAGAAAAAAGAACCAGTAGAAGAGATATTTTTCAATGAGCTGGAAGATATCATATCATATAATATGAAACAGATGGAGCACTGCCTCACTACAATCGGAAAGCGGATGTGTGCAGAGCAGGATGAAGACTTGGAAAAAAAGACCGGAAGAACAATCATAGAGAGTACGATTTTAAAAGAATGTATGCTGTGCCGGGAAAAAGATAAGTGCCGGCTGACGCTGGATGACAGGGACAAGCTGGGGGAACTTCTGGAGAAGCAGGGAGGCCTCAGTGTGCAGAATATCCGCTCTGTCTGCAAATGCCAGCGAGAGAAGGAGTGGGTGGAAGAGATCAATACGATCTATGAAAGGGAGCTTTTTTTGTATGCCTGTGAACAGCGGTTTATCGAAATGCGCAGGATGATCGGGGAACAGTACATAGAGGCCGGAAGGATGTTCAGAAGCTTCTCGGCCCAGAAATATCAGCTGTTCGGAGTCCGCCCGATGCAGGAAGTTATTGAGAAAGGGCTGAAAGCCCATCATCTGAGAGTGAAAAAGGTTTATATATATGAAGATGACATGAGGGGAAAGCAGATTTACCTGTTTTTAAAAGCCCAGAAGGGCAGGGAGGTAACGACCAAAGAAGTAGCCCGGTGGCTGTCGGTCATTCTCCAGGAAAAACTTCAGCCGCTGCCCAACGGTAAGCAGGCCATCGGGGAGAACTATGAAATGATGGGGGTGCAGGCGGCTACAAAATTTCATGTGCTGACAGGGGTGATTTCCAGGGCAGAGAAAGAAGATATGAAAAATGGGGATAATTTTTCTATGGGGACTGTGGGAAATCACAGGTTTGTCTCTATGATCTCCGACGGCATGGGCACAGGAACCGCTGCAAACAGGGACAGTAAAGCGGTTATTGAGACACTGGAGGAACTTCTGGAGGTAGGCTTGGATGAGAAAAGAGCCGTCCAGCTTCTGCAGTCTATTTTTGTATTCTGGCCGGAGAAGGAGCGCTATTCGACCCTTGATTATCTGCAGATTGACCTGCACGCGGGGATCGGAAGCTTTCTGAAGCTGGGTGCCTGCCCATGTTTCCTGAAGCGGAAGGGACAGGTGGAAATGGTGCAGCTTCCCAGTCTGCCGGTAGGTGTTTTAAAGGAAAAGTCACTGCCTATACACCGGAAGAAGCTGGAGGCGGAAGATTTCATTTTACAGGTCAGCGACGGCATCATCGACTCCATGGGCGAAAAAGGAGTGGAACTGCTGATGGAGTATATGAAGCAGATCCACACGACACGTCCGCAGGGATTTGTGGATGAACTGATGGAGAAGATCGAAAAGACCGAGGGATACGAAAAAAAGGATGACATGACGATGATTGGTCTCGGGATTTGGGATAAGTATTGAATCCTTGGATTGGGAATGATAAAGTATTGATATGGATAAAGTACTAAGGTTTATAAAAAAACATCATATGATCAGCCAGGGAGATTTCATCGCTGTGGGAGTCTCCGGAGGAGCAGACTCTGTGTGCCTGCTCCTGCTTTTATGTGAGCTTAAGCAGGAGTATGGACTTGAATTGCATGCTGTCCACGTCAATCACGGTATCCGCAGGGAAGCTTTCAAAGACCAGGAATTTGTGGAAAACTTATGCCGGAGACTGAAGGTGCCGTGGATAACTTTTTCGGAAGATGTGCAAGGCATGGCTGAAAAAGAATCCATGTCTCTGGAAGAGGCAGGACGGATAATCCGCTACCGATGCTTTCAAAAAGTTCTGGATATGCACGGAGGCGGAAAAATTGCAGTGGCTCATCACCAGAATGACCAGGCGGAGACAATTCTTTACCGGATGTCCAGGGGGACCGGAATACAGGGTCTGAAAGGGATGGAAGCCGTCCGGGGAGATGTGATCCGGCCGCTTTTGTGCCTTAAGAAAACGGAAATCCTTAAGTATTTAAAAGAAAAGGGCCAAAGCTGGATGGAGGACGCCAGTAATGAAGATAATACGTTTGCCAGGAATAAGATCCGCAATCAGGTCATTCCGGTGCTCACAGAAGTCAATTCAAGGGCTGTGGAACATATATTTTCACTGTCCGAAGAAATAGAAGAGTGGAGCCGTTATTTGGAACAGCAGTTGTCTGAGGCGTGGAAAGCCTGTGTAAAGCAGGATGAAAAGGGATGTCTCATCGATACAGGCCGGTTTCTGAAGGAATCGGAGCCGATCAGGAGACTTTTGGCAAAACAGGCCATAGAACAGACCGCAGGCAGAAAAAAGGATATTGAGAAGATCCATATCCAGAGTTTCTGTGATCTGGCTTTCAGGGAAACCGGGAAATCCATTGATCTTCCATATGGACTTACTGGAAAGAAAACATACGGAGGACTCTTGGTGGAGGCTAAGCAGACAACAGCAGAAAAAGCGGCTGTGGGACAGCTGGTCCTGACGGAGACAAACCGGTTTGAAAAAATGGATGAAAAAGATTTTACCAAAATCATTGATTATGATAAAATAGACAAAGACATCCAACTGAGGTACAGAAAGCCGGGAGACTTTTTTGTATTTTCAAAAGATGGAAAGAGCAAGTCTTTGAGCCGGTATTTTATTGACCAGAAAATTCCGAGAGAAGAGCGGGACCGGATACCGCTTGCGGCAGACGGAAACCGGATCATATGGATCATCGGTCGCCGCCTGAGCGAGTTTTATAAGGTTTCTGAAAAAACCAAAAGATATTTAAGATTGGAATACAATTAGGAGGAAAACATTAAATATGGAACAAGCAGAGATTAGAGAGTTGATCTCAGAAGAAGCTGTGGATAAGAGAATCAAGGAGATGGGGGACCAGATCAGCAAAGATTATGCGGGGAAGGAAGTACATTTGATCGCGATCTTAAAAGGCGGCGTCTTTTTTGCGTGTGAGCTGGCCAAGAGGATCACAGTCCCGGTAACGATTGATTTTATGTCCGTGTCCAGCTACGGGGATTCCAGAGAGTCTTCCGGTATCGTAAAGATTGCCAAGGATCTGGATGAACCGATCGAGGATAAAGAAGTTCTGATCGTGGAAGATATTATTGATTCCGGGAAAACAC
Source organism: Anaerostipes faecis (assembly GCF_910574135.1). Classification (NCBI taxonomy): domain Bacteria; kingdom Bacillati; phylum Bacillota; class Clostridia; order Lachnospirales; family Lachnospiraceae; genus Anaerostipes; species Anaerostipes faecis. The sequence continues at coordinate 110,085 of NZ_CAJSYK010000009.1, forward strand.
TGAACCACTTAAAGCCAATGCTTTTGAGCAGGAAGCCCAGGAGCCTCCGTATCTGTACGCTTTTGAATAAACCGGAGCGCCGGGAGGTGGATGTGGAAGTGGCATACACAGGTTTTGACGTGCCGGATGAGTTTGTCGTGGGCTACGGCCTGGATTTTGCACAAAATTACAGGAATCTTCCATATATCGGAGTCGCAGAAGAATAGCAGAGAGGAGACAGTAAGTTGAACCCAAGAAGAGGAAACAGCAATTTTTTGTTCCTTGCAGTCATTTTATGTCTGGGGATTATTTATTTTTCCAGAATGATGAACAGCACCGAGGACAATTATAATTACGCACAATTCCGTCAGGACGCAAAAGCGGGGCAGGTTGTGGGGATCACCATGAAGCAGAATAAAGAGGTCCCAACCGGCACTATGACGGTAGAATTAAAGAATGAAGTGTATAAAAACTGTAATATCACTGACGTTGACGCGGCGGTAAAAGAGATCGAGGATAAATACCCGAATCTCTATAAAAAAATGGTAGTGAAGCCGATCGACCGGAGCGGAGACTGGATCACGACCCTGCTTCCGAACCTTTTGATGGTGGGAATTCTTGTATTTTTCCTGATCATGATGATGAAGCAGAATGGCGGCGGCGGAAAAATGATGGATTTCGGAAAGAGCCGTGCCAAGATGGCAAATCCGGACGGCCCGAAAGTTACATTTGACGATGTGGCGGGTCTTACCGAGGAAAAAGAGGAACTGGAAGAAGTGGTGGATTTCTTAAAAGATCCGAAGAAGTTTATCGGTATCGGGGCAAGAATCCCAAAGGGAGTCCTCTTAGTAGGACCTCCGGGAACAGGTAAGACACTGATAGCAAAAGCCGTGGCCGGAGAGGCAAATGTCCCGTTTTTCAGCATTTCAGGTTCTGATTTCGTTGAGATGTTTGTCGGCGTCGGGGCTGCCAGGGTCAGAGACCTGTTTGCAGAGGCTAAGAAGAACGCACCTTGTATCATTTTTATCGACGAGATCGATGCGGTGGCCAGACGGAGAGGTTCCGGCCTGGGCGGCGGACATGACGAGAGAGAACAGACCTTGAACCAGATGCTTGTGGAGATGGACGGTTTCGGCGTCAATGAAGGCATTATTGTCATCGCAGCTACGAACCGTGTGGATATCCTCGACCCGGCGATTCTCCGTCCGGGCAGGTTTGACCGGAAGGTCGGCGTGGGAAGGCCGGATGTCAAGGGAAGAGAGGACATTTTAAAGATCCATGCCAAGAAGAAACCTCTGGGCGATGATGTGGATCTCCACGAGATCGCCAGGACGACGGCGGGATTCGTGGGCGCAGATCTGGAAAACCTGATGAACGAAGCGGCCATTCAGGCGGCTAAAAATAACCGCGGATACATTGTAAAAGAAGATATCGACAAATCCTTTATCAAAGTGGGAATCGGCACAGAGAAAAAGAGCCGTGTTGTCCCTGAGAGCGAGCGGAGGATTACGGCTTACCACGAGGCAGGCCATGCGATCCTGTTTCACGTGCTCCCGGATATGGGACCGGTCTATACGGTTTCCATCATACCGACCGGCGTTGGGGCGGCGGGATATACGATGCCGCTCCCTGAAAACGACAATATCTTTAATACAAAAAATAAAATGCTGCATAATATCATGGTAAGTCTCGGAGGGAGGATCGCAGAAGAGCTGATCTTTGAAGATATCACGACCGGTGCCTCCCAGGATATCAAGCAGGTTACCCAGCTTGCCAGATCTATGGTCACTGAGTACGGCATGTCAGACCGGCTCGGTCTGATCAATTACGATAGCGGTGAAGGGGATGAAGTCTTCCTCGGAAAAGAAATCGGCCAGCCCCGTCCGTACGGAGAGCGGGTGGCAACCATTATCGATGAGGAAGTGAAAGACATCGTGGATGACTGTTATAAGAAAGCCAGGGCGATCATTGAAGAGCATATGGAAGTACTCCACAGCTGTGCAAAACTGTTATTGGAAAAAGAACGAATCAATCAGAGTGAATTTGAAACCTTGTTCGAGGGGACAGAAGCGTAAAAAAACTGCCGCACTAAAAAGGTGTGGCAGTTTTTTTGCACGAATATGGATAAATCCTGCTGGATAGGAATTTAAAGATTGTTGGAGATGTCTACTTTTCTCCGTGCTTCTTTCCGTTTTTCCATGGCATCCACACAGATAGTGCAGGCTGCATCCCCGGTGATATTGACTGTGGTTCTTGCCATATCAAGGATACGGTCGACTCCTGCTACGAGGGCGATTCCCTCTAAAGGAAGACCGACACTCTGGAGCACCATGGCAAGCATGATAACGCCGGACCCCGGAACTCCTGCGGTGCCTATGGAAGCCAGGGTCGTAGTCAGAATGACCATCAGCTGCTGGGTTAAAGTCAGATGCATTCCAAAAATCTGAGCGATGAAAATAGCGCTGACCCCCTGGTAAATAGCGGTTCCGTCCATGTTGATCGTAGCACCCAGAGGCAGGACGAAGCTTGCGATCTCTTTTCTGGCACCAAGCTTTTCTGTACATTCATAGTTAAACGGCAGAGTTCCCACACTGCTGGCACTGGAAAATGCAAAGAGCATGGCCGGGCTTTGTTCCTTGAAGAATCTGAGTGGGCTGATGCCGCTGAATCCTTTGACCGCGCTTGAATAAACTACAACCATATGCACGATGCTGGCAAGATAGGCTACTCCGATCAATTTCAGAAGAGGAAGCAGTACGGACGGACCATTTGTGGCCACGACCGGAGTGATCAGTGCGAACACGCCAATCGGCGAAAGATTGATGATGAGGCCCATGATGTTGATGCAGACTTCTGAGAGACTCTCCACAAGGTCTGCCGCAGGTTTTCCTTTGTCACCGGCAATGATGATGCCGAATCCGAAAAACAGTGCGATGACAATAACCTGGAGCATTGTGGCACTGACTAAAGGCTCGACTGCATTTGACGGAAAGATATTTACAAGTGTTTCTATAAGGGAAGGGGCCTTGGTGGCACCTTCATATGCCTCCAGAGAAGAACTGTTCATCACGTAGCCGCCTCCCACGTTAAGTACATTTGCGAACAGCAGACCGAATGTAACCGCAAACGCCGTGGTAACGATGTAAAAGCAGATGGTCTTTCCTCCGATGGAACCTACCTTTTTGATGTCCTGGAGAGAGACGACTCCCTGAATGATGGAGAACAGGACTACAGGGACGACGATCATTTTGATCAGGTTCAGGAAAATAGTTCCGAAAGGCTGAATGTAATTCTCAGCGATCTTCGGATGACTCTGAAGCAGAAGACCGGACAGGATACCTAAGAATAGAGCCGTCAGGATCATCACGGTCAAGGATAATCTCTTTTTTTGTTTTTTTGTATTCATACTTTCTTTTCTCCTAAATTTGTAGTATAGCCACGAAATATTTTAAAGGAAAAGGGCGGAAAAAACAATGGGATTCATCGGAATTCTCAAAAAGTACTTGCATTTTCATATTTCATACAGTATAATTCTAAATTGTCAGGAACGCGGTGGGATTCCCGAGTGGCCAAAGGGGGCAGACTGTAAATCTGTTGGCAACGCCTTCGAAGGTTCGAATCCTTCTCCCACCATCAGCCGTTGTGGCGGAACTGGCAGACGCACAGGACTTAAAATCCTGCGGGACTTATACTCCCGTACCGGTTCGATTCCGGTCAACGGCATTAAGTAAAAGTAGGAGAAATGTTGAATTTACAGCGTTTCTCTTATTTTTTTGCTTCAAAAAGTTTGAATACCTTATGATGAAATCCCAAGTTTTTGAAAAGCAAGCATATCATTATCCCTTCTATTGACGTTTCGCAGATAGTGAAGCGTGGTTGCTGCCTCGCTGTGTCCCATTAAATAACTGAGGTTGTGGGCTTGTTTCCGTCAAAGACAGTTGAAACATTATAGAAGGGATTTTATGACTTGTTTCTGTTGATTTTGTCTTTGAATTTGTGTATTTGTAAATTAGATTAACTATGTAGCACCTCACTATATAACATAAAGAATTATTAATTATACTTTGTTTTTCTTGTGCATTTTTAAAAACAGAGTTATATTGTGAATAATGAAAGTTAAATAAATTTGAAGTCTGATAAGACACAAATATGAATTTACGGAGGTGATGTAATTGGATATTATAGCGAAGCTGACATCAAAAGACGATAAGTACGCTTGTGCGATTGCAGATAAAATCATATCAGAAAGTAAGGAGACAGACGAGTGGTATGAATATTTTGATGATTTTGCCTCCCTGATCAATCATCCGAAATCGTTGGTAAGAAATAGAGTGCTGTATATTCTTGCGGCAAATGTCCAATGGGATGATGAAAAGCGTTTTGATTTGATTATTTCTGACTTCCTATCTCATATTACAGACGAAAAGCCAATTACAGCAAGACAATGTATCAAGGCACTTAGGCAAATAGGGCAGACAAAACGCCAATATATCCCGATGATACTATCAGCTTTACGCAGTGCTGATTTATCCAAGTATAAAGACAGTATGCGTCCGCTAATTGAAAGGGATATTGCGGAAACAGAGAAGATACTTGCAGATTAGAATTTGACGGTGGGAATGATGAATAGATAACGATGTAAAAGCATTTTGACAAAGCAAATCTTACACAAGAACAAGTTGCGGAAGCACTCGATGTAAGTAGACAAACAATTTCTAACTGGGAAAATGAAAAAACATACCCTGATATTGTGAGTGTCGTTAAAATGAGCAATTTATATAACATTAGTCTTGACCATCATAACTTCTCGGAATCTCAATGAATGAGATTCTAACTGAAATTTGAAAACTGAATATCGTGCAGGAATAGAGATTTGGCAAAAAAGGGCATAAACGTTGGACATAGAGGAAGCTATGCCTTG
>NZ_CAJSYK010000010.1:0-112468 GCF_910574135.1 Anaerostipes faecis
AGATTTCCCATAGAGTAATCTAGTAAGACCCCTTGAAGACGACGAGGTAGATAGGGCAGAGGTGGAAGTACGGCAACGTATGGAGCTGACTGTTACTAATCGGTCGAGGCTTTAACCAAGAGAAGGTAAGGGAGATGTTTGATGAAAGGTTCTGTATGTAGTTTTGAAGGTACATCAGAGGAATAATCGAAGGAAAAAAGAGAAAGAATAAAAAGAAATGATCCTCGATAGCTCAGTTGGTAGAGCGCACGGCTGTTAACCGTGTTGTCGCTGGTTCGAGCCCAGCTCGGGGAGGTCAAAAAGACCGTGAAGCGGTCAAAGAAACAAGGCTCCATGGTCAAGTGGTTAAGACACCGCCCTTTCACGGCGGTAACACGGGTTCAAATCCCGTTGGAGTCATTCAGCTTCATACTTCGCCGTTGTGGCTCAATTGGCAGAGCAGCTGATTTGTAATCAGCAGGTTACCGGTTCAAGTCCGGTCAACGGCTTCATACACTTGGACATTAAGTGGTGAGAAGATAAGGACCTTTAGCTCAGTTGGTTAGAGCAATCGGCTCATAACCGATCGGTCCGGGGTTCGAGTCCCCGAGGGTCCATTTGTATACAGTTATTTCTGGCCCGGTGGCTCAGCTGGTTAGAGCGCCGCCCTGTCACGGCGGAGGTCGTGGGTTCGAACCCCATCCGGGTCGTCTCTTTTGCTTAAAAAGAGTAATTTATATTTGGGATCATAGCTCAGCTGGGAGAGCATCTGCCTTACAAGCAGAGGGTCATAGGTTCGAGCCCTATTGGTCCCATTTTGAGAGAATTTCTCTCAGGATGCCGTTGTGGCGGAACTGGCAGACGCACAGGACTTAAAATCCTGCGGGACTTATACTCCCGTACCGGTTCGATTCCGGTCAACGGCATTGAGCACTTGTTACAGGTGCTGTTTAATTTCATATGTGGGCGTAGCTCAGCTGGATAGAGCGTCTGGCTACGGACCAGAAGGTCGGGAGTTCGAATCTTCTCGCCCACGTAAAAACCCTTATAAATCAATGATTTATAGGGTTTTTTATTTATGCACCATACGATTCATGATAAATGTCAGGAGTTTATGGAAAAAATGACGGAAAATTTCCTATTTTGTATGTTAGAAGGTTTACTTTACAGAAGTGTTGTGGTATAATTCATAACTGTAGATCAAATGTAACAATACTGTAATAAACATAAAATTAATATAAAATATCGAAGTAGGAAGGTAACATCTTTATGAAGTCAATATTAAAAAAGACAGCAATATGTCTGCTCGTCTTTTCTATGATCATTACATCAGGATTGGCAGTCCCGAAAAAGGAAGTTCATGCAGCACAGAGTACATACGACGGACGGATATGGAAATCATGGGTAAAACTGAGAAAGTCCAAATCTAAAAAATCTAAAGTGATCCGTAAAATTTCAAAGGGAGAACCTGTGCAGGTTCATTACACGAGCGGGAAATGGAGAAAGGTTACATACAAAGGCAAGACAGGATTTGTCCTGAAAAAATATGTGTACATTAACACAAATGCTCCTGAACTGGCAGGAACTGAAGAAGAAAAAGGACAGGCAGTGGCAGCCTTTGCCCAGCGTTTTGTTGGCAACCCATATGTATGGGGAGGAACAAATCTAAACAGCGGTGCCGACTGCTCCGGTTTTGTCGGGGGAGTATACCGTTCCTTCGGATATAAGCTTCCGAGAACGTCTTCCGACCTCAGGAAAGCGGGCAGAAAGGTATCTTATAAAAACAAGCAGCCTGGAGATCTGATTTGTTACAGCGGCCATGTAGCCATGTACATAGGCAACGGCAAAATCGTCCATGCCAGTACAAGAAAAACAGGGATTAAGATTTCTCCGAGGGCCGATTACAGAAAAGTAGTTGCCGTGAGGAGAATCGTAAGAGAATAGATCAAACAAAATGTGCAAGAGAGATCCTGCACATTTTTTTTCATTTCATAGGAAAGTTCTACGACCTTCCCTATGAAATAAAAACGCTCCCCGGGTTGTGCACAGATGCGTAAGGAAATCATTTGCCTTTGGCAAATCGCATCTGGCACACAAAGTTGTCAAGCCCCTCAAAGATTGAAGGGTTGGGGAGCTGAAGTGTGGGCTTGACCACTTTGTTCTGTTTCCATAATGTTTTGATATAAGGAGGAGCGTATGAAATCAATCTTATTTGTCAATGGATGTATCAGGGGAGAAGAATCCAGAACGTTACTGCTGGCCAGGCGGTTTCTTGACTGTCTGAGAGGGAAATATGAGATCACAGAGGTGAGTGGTCTCTGTCTGCCGTTGGACCGTGAGGCCCTTGAAAAGAGGGAACGTCTGGCAGTTCAGGGGAATTGGGATGATCCGGTGTTTGATGAGGCCAGGAGATTTATGCAGGCGGATGCGGTCGTGCTTGCGGCTCCGTTCTGGGAAGGAACATTTCCGGCTGCCGTACACGCTTATATCGAACAGATTTGTGTTACAGGCATGACCTTTGGATACAGGGAGGACGGAACCGCAGAAGGCTACGGAAGGGCAAAGAGAGGCGTATTCTTTTCCACAAGGGGAGGAATTTATTCTGAGGGGCCAAATAAGAAGGACGACCACGCCGAAAAATTTCTTGCTTCCGTTTTTCGTATGCTAGGAATCCCGAAGACAGATACGGTGACCGCAGAGGGACTTGACATCATTGGAAATGATGTGAGACTCATCATGAATCAGGCACTGAGAGAGGCAGAACTACTGGCAGGGACTTTTTAGGGAAATGAGAATGAATCTTTTCCAAAACATGGACAGAATTACTTGAAAAACAATATAAAATACGGTTATATAAATATGATAGAATTCAAAAGACAAGAAAAGAGGCTGCAGTTATGTTAAACGTAGAACATTTATCGTACCGGATCAATGAAAATGGTGCAGATGTGCAAATATTGGATGATGTGAGCTTCTCTGTCGATGACGGGGAAATGCTTGTTGTCACAGGACCCAACGGCGGAGGAAAATCAACCATCGCAAAGATTTTAATGGGGATAGAAAAAGCAAGCGGGGGTAAAATCTCTCTGGACGGAGAAGACATCACAGATTATACCATAGACCAGAGGGCGAATGCAGGCATAGGATTTGCATTCCAGCAGCCTCCAAGATTTAAAGGGCTGACGGCTTCCAGGCTGCTGTCTCTTGCGGCAGGGGAGACACTGAAGGATGAGCGGTGCTGTGAATTGCTGAGCAGTGTCGGGCTCTGCGGAATGGAATATAAAGACCGGGAAGTGGATGCCACTCTGTCGGGGGGCGAGATGAAAAGGATCGAGATTGCCACCGTATTTGCAAAAGACCATAAAATATGTATCTTTGATGAACCGGAGGCAGGCATCGATCTTTGGAGTTTTGCCATGCTGATCAAAGAATTTGAAAAAATCCACAGGGAAAACAAGGCAAGTCTGATCCTGATCTCCCATCAGGAGAGGATCATCCGGATGGCAGACCGCATCATGATCATCAGAGACGGGCAGATAGAAGAGATCGGGTCGAAGGAAGAGGTTTATCCGCACCTCATGGCAGAAGAATCTGAAGAGCAATGTGCCTTCATGCAGGAATAGGGGGATAAGGACATGAAATTAGATCAAATAACGGCGGGAGTGCTGGAGGCTATCGACGGTCAGGGGTTTGTACAGAAAGGCGCTTATAACTTGCGTCAGAACGGACAGGCAGTATGTCACGGCGACAGTGAGAATGTCCGCATCGTAAAGAAGCAGGACAAGCCCGGGATTGATATCTTTATCAGCGGGAAGACAAAAGGTGAGGCAGTGCATATACCGGTGGTTGTTTCTGCTTCCGGTATCACAGATGTGGTCTATAATGACTTTTATATCGAGGACGGTGCAGATGTCCTGATCGTGGCAGGATGCGGCATTCACAACGACGGGGACCAGGAGAGCAGGCATGACGGCATTCATGCATTCCATGTGGGCAGCCATGCCAATGTACGGTATGAGGAGCGCCATTACGGGGAAGGAAAAGGAACCGGCGGCAGGGTTTTAAATCCTGTCACGAAAATCGATGTGGAGGAAGATTCTGTTTTTACACTGGATACGACTCAGATCAAAGGGGTAGATTCGACGATACGGGAGACACACGTGGAGATGGGGGCAGGGTCCAAACTCTATGTAATGGAAAAACTCATGACACATGGGAACCAGCAGGCCATATCAAACATGGACGTACAGTTAAACGGGGAGGAGAGTTCTGCACAGATCATATCCCGATCTGTCGCCAAGGACACATCCACCCAGGTCTTTCATCCGAAAGCCATCGGAAATGCACTGTGCCATGCACATGTGCAGTGTGATTCTATTATCATGGATGATGCAAAGATCAGTTCTATTCCTGAGATCAACGCAAATCATGTGGATGCTCAGATTATTCACGAGGCAGCCATCGGGCGTATTAATAATGATCAGCTCATAAAGCTGCGTACTTTTGGAATGACCGGGGAAGAGGCAGAAGCAGTGATCATAGAGGACTTTTTAAAATAATATTTAAAACAACAGGAGGAGAATAAGGGGGAGTATCAGGATGCTCGAATCAAGGGAAAATTATCTGGAAGCTATCTTAATGTTAAAACAGGAATTAGGGCAGGTGCGCTCTATCGATATAGCCAGAAAATTAAATTACAGCAAACCAAGCGTCAGTCGTGCGGTCGGGATTTTGAAAAAAGGGGGTTATATTCTCGTGGATGCAAAAGGATATATATCCCTTACATCTGAAGGGCTTAAAAAGGCCGAGTCTATCTACGAGAGACACAGGACGCTGACTTCGCTTTTTATGCAGATTGCAGGAGTGCCGGAACATGTGGCCGAGGAAGATGCATGCCGGTGTGAACATGTGCTGAGCGCCCAGACCTTTCAGGGGATCAAAATGTTTTTAAATGAAAATGGAATAAGAAGAAGAGAGGGTATATAATAAGAGAGAGATAAGGCAAACAGCTGTGCAAGGAGGTAGCAATATGGGAAGACTTGAAGGAAAAGTTGCAGTCATTACCGGTGGGAATTCCGGGGTAGGTGAACAGGCGGCAAAGCGGTTTGCAAAGGAAGGCGCCAAAGTCGTTATCACTGCCAGGAGAAAGGAAAAGCTTGAGTCTGTGGCGGCGGATATAGAGGCCGCCGGATGCACAGTGCTGGCACTGCAGGGCGATATTTCTGTTCCCGGAGACGGCAAAAGAATCGTAGAAGCAGCCGTAGAGCATTTCGGTACGTTGGATATTCTGGTGAATAATGCCGGGGTGCTGGACGAAGGCCTGCTTCCCATCGATAAAGTAGCGGACAGCGAGATCGACAGGATCATTGACATCAACACAAAGGGAACTATGTATTTTATCCGTGCAGCGCTGGAAGTCATGCTGAAAAATAAGAGCGGATCAATTATCAATGTGGATAGTATTGCAGGAGTAAATGGGGGCGGGGGAGCTGCCTACGTGGCTTCCAAGGCAGCAGGCCTGGGTATTACCAAGCACACGGCTATGCGATGTGCAAAAGACGGTGTTCGGTGCAATGCCATTTGTCCGGGCATGATCAAGACTCCGATGACAGCGGGACAGACGATGGACTCTATGGACCCAGATATGATGGGGGCCATGGCTGTACATTCCGATTTGCGGCTTCCTGCATGTTCAGCAGAAGACGTGGCAAATTCCATTTTATTTTTGGCCAGTGACGAGTCTGCTCCTATCACAGGACAGTGTATTGTGCTGGATTACGGCGCAAACCTCTAAGAATTATATGGGCCCGGGATTTTCTCATAGGAGAAGATCCCAGGCCTTTTTCTTTTAATTATGTAAATCAGAAAGTTCGGAACAATAACAGATGTGATTATTTTCATTATTTTTCGCGGAGTACAGTGCCTTGTCAGCATTGGACCATAGGGTTTGAAAATCTTTTCCGTGATCAGGATAAAAACCGATGCCCACAGAGACATATAGTCAGATAGTCAAATTGGGAATAATAAATAGTCTTTTTGTCCACCCGACTGAAATCCGGTACAGAGCGGTGAAGATGAAGAAGTTTCCATCCATTGTCCGTATGCTCCGTAATCATGCTGAAACGAAGATGGAGAGCCGGCAGATTTGTACCGCTGTTCCGTCTGCTGAGTTTGATTTCGCCGGTTATGAGAAAAAGACTCTCGCGCAGGCAGGAAGCTTCATACCATTCTTTATCAATTGAAAAAGTATTTTCAGCGCAGGGAGTTCCAAAGCTTTTGAGAAATTCAAGGGAACTCTGACAAAACTCCCCGGGACCCGTCCCGATTTCTGTCATATGGCAGTCTAAAAATCCCTCAATACTTTTTTCGTCGTTAATGATATTATTTTTATAGGATAAATCCGAGACAGCAAATGTACCGGATTCAAAGATTGTTCCGAGATTATTTTTTGATGGGATGATCCGGATGCCATAAAAAATAAATGGGCAAATAAGTCTACTTTTTTACCCATTTATTTTCATGAGCGTCCTTCTTCTGCCTGCCGGACCCATTTGAAAAATGTGTTGTGAGTGGTTCCAAGTTTTTTAGCAGATTCCCGGCCGCTTATTTTTTCTGCCTTCCAGAGTGTATAAATGCGGTCAAACTCCTTTGGTATTTCTTTAGGCGGACGCCCAAAACTGACGCCTCTGGCCTTGGCTACAGCAATTCCCTCAGCCTGCCGTTTTCTGATCTGCTCCCGTTCTGTCTGTGCAACGTAAGAAAGAATCTGCAGCACCAGATCAGATATAAAGACACCCGTCAGGTCCAGAGCATTTTTACCGCGGGTATCCAGAAGCGGAAGGTCAGTGACAACGATGTCGGCCTTCTTGCGTTTGGTGATAGTACGCCACTCTTCGATAATCTCTTCATAGTTCCTGCCCAGGCGGTCAATGGACTTTACGAAAAGAGTGTCTCCCGGCCGCAGCTTTCCAAGCAGTTTCTTATAAAGAGGCCGGTTAAAATCCTTTCCCGACTACCGGTCAATAAAAATATTATGTTTGGGTATTTTCAGGTCCTTCATCACTGCCAGCTGCCGTTCCACATTCTGATCTTTGGACGATACCCTGACATATCCATAATCCATTTCTCTCCCTCCTTCTACAAAATGTAACAGAAATATTATCCCATAAGGAACAGCATAAATGAAAAGGAAATATGTGCCGCAGAAGAAATAACGGGGAAACATTATCTTATGACGATATGCTGAGGGGAAGAAAGGTCGCCGATACACTGGGATTCGGGATCTTTGCTGAGATTATTTTTGAAGGAGATTTAAGGGTTTGTTTCAATGACGGTGTGAATGTAAGGAGCTTCAGGCAAGGAGATAAAATACCCGGAAATTATGACAATGACCATACCTGTTTTTTCGGACTTCTGGACTCTGCCAAACCAAACTTGAGTGCCAAGGCTTTTCTTGCGACTAAGCAGCGGATTCCGGGTCTGGGAAACGGTGTACTTCAGGATAGTGCAGGAAAAGCACAATAGGCTGACAAGGTTCCAGATATTACAAAAATTTCTCAGTTTAATGTAGTTTGTTATCACTATTGGAGGAGCGCATTTCAAAGCGCGACGGAAATAGTGATAACAAACTCATACTTAATCCGTCCGTTTATCTCCTTCAAAGAACAGGGCGACCGTTCCCGGTCCCGTATGGGCGCCGATGACGGTTCCCACACTATTGATCACTACATGGCCGTTTAGATTAGGAAATGTGGCTTCTACCAGGTCCGCAACCTGTCTGGCATCTTCATAGCAGGCGGAGTTGGAGATGAAACATTTACCGCTGTAGTCTGTGCCGTCTTTTGCGTGTTCTTCCATTTTCTTAACGATTTCTTTGACGGCCCGTTTTTTTGTTCGGATCTTAGCACGGGGGATCAGATGCCCCTCAGAGTCCATATTCAGCAGAGGACAGATGCCGAGCATCGTGCCGATAAAACCTGAGGTCTTGGAAATCCTCCCTCCGCGGATGTAGGAAGTGAGATCTGTGGAGAAAAACCAGTGGTGGATCTTCAGTCTGTTGGTGGCTGCCCACTCATAGACATCCCGGATGCTGTCCCCGCGGTCTCTCAGGTCTGCGGCCATATCTACGAGCAGTCCATAGCCGGAAGATGCGCCCAGAGAATCTACGAGAAAGATCTGCCGGTCCGGGTATTTTTCTAACAATTCATCCCTGGCGATGCTTGCGGAATTAAATGTTCCGGAGATACCTGAGGACAAACTGATATGCAGAATGTCCCGGCCATTTTTCAAAAAAGGTTCAAAAAATTCAATGTATTCTTCTACATTTATCTGGGAAGTGCTTGCCAGAGCACCTTCCTGTATTTTCTTATAAAACTCTGGAAATGGAATACTCTGCCCAAGATCATCCATATAATCCTTTCCGTCTAACGTTACATGAAAACATACATAAGGAATGTTACGGCGTTCAAAGTATTCTTTTTCCATATCTGCCGTGGAACAGCAGGTCAAAACAAATGGTTCCATAGTACTCCCTTTTCTCTTTCTTTGGGTCGATTGTCTGTTAGCTTCTATTATATAAGAAATTCCAGGAATTATCAAATATGAGCCTGACAGCAGAGAAGAATCGGACTTGTTAATAAAATATGAATAAATATTACGATATTATTACAAAAGACTTTACAATATTATTACGGCGTGCTATAATTCATAAATGTAAACAAAATGTAATAATTACGTAATATATAGAAAGAAGTTGAGTGAGGATACAATGAAAGCAATCGCAAAGAGAACAGCAATTTTTGCAGTTGCATGTTTAATGATAACAGGTACGGCGGCAACATCGCTTCCAGAAAAAGAAGTGCAGGCAGCCTCGGGTTATACCGGATATATTAAAAGTGCAACTACAAGTTTAAAACGGAGTAAATCAAAAAAGTCAAAGACATTAGTCAGAATCAAAAAGGGAAAGAAGGTTACCGTTTACTATACAAGCGGCAGCTGGAGAAAGATTTCCTATAAGGGAAAGACAGGATTTGTCCCGAAAAAACGTGTAAAGATAAGCACAAAAGCACCAAAGCTCAAAGGAAGTAAAAAAACAAAAGGAAAGACAGTGACAAGTTTCGCTAAGAGGTTTGTAGGAAACCCTTACCGCTGGGGCGGAACAAATTTAAATACTGGAGCTGACTGCTCCGGCTTCACAAAAGCCGTCTACCGTTCTTTTGGATATAATATCCCGAGAACTTCCTCCTCTCAGAGAAGAGCAGGAAAAAAGGTTTCTTATAAGAAGAAACAGCCGGGAGATCTGATCTGCTACAGCGGACACGTAGCCATCTATATCGGAGGCGGAAAGATCGTACATGCAAGTTCCAGAAAAACAGGCATCAAGATCTCACCAAAAGCGAATTACAGGAAAGTCGTATCTGTACGGCGGATTGTAAGATAAATACCGGAAGATAAATATCATACCGGCTAAAGAGAAAAAGCCCATGGAATCATTACCCCCTATCCTAAACTTATGATTCCAGGGCTTTTTTTCCATGTTCAGAAAAGGTTAGGCGTAGTAAAATAGAGAAAGCATTCGGTAATTTTAAAAATTATACTAATTGTACCGAAATAAGTGCAAAAACTGATTTTATGAGATATATACAAAACCGATGAAGGATATTAAGATTAATACATAAGCAAGATGCTTGCTTAACTTCATCGGTTTTATTCATTGAAGGAGGCCTACGAGATGAATAATTTACAGGAAAAAGTAATACGTAGAATGATTGATACGTATGGTTTTTTCACCACTGATGAACTTTCTGAAATGACAGGAGTTTCTGTCAGCAGCATCAAACACTCTTTAAGTGATATCAGCCGTGAGATAGAGAAGTATGAAGCAAAACTATTGACGGCGCCGCGAAAAGGACTGTGTTTGGTTGCAACGGAAGAACAGAGGGAAATGATCCTGGATGACCTCAATGAATATGCCAACAAAGACCCGGAATCGTTCTACTATCGAAAGAATTACATATTAGATACGTTATTTTACTATCCGGCCAAATATACCATTCAGCTTTTCGCCGAAGAGCTGTGTGTGAGTAGGAATATCATTCAGAAAGATCTGAAGCATATTGAAGACTATTTAAGTGAGTTTAACCTGACACTTACAAAAGTAAGAAATCAGGGGATTCAGATCAAGGGAGATGAATTTGATCTAAGACAGGCAATCGTGGATTCTGAAAACAAAAAGTATTGGAAACACGCCTATATTGAAAAGCTGCCTGAAAACTTAGACTACCGAATCAGCAAACGGGCCTACACCTTTTTTACCGACCATTATCCTAAAGAAAACATTATGAAGGTGCAGGACAGCCTCCGGAAGGCAGAAGAGTTTTTAAATCAGATCTTTGTGGATATCTCTTTTTGCCGGC
The DNA here is from genome assembly GCF_910574135.1 of Anaerostipes faecis. Lineage (NCBI taxonomy): Bacteria > Bacillati > Bacillota > Clostridia > Lachnospirales > Lachnospiraceae > Anaerostipes > Anaerostipes faecis. The sequence continues at coordinate 10,395 of NZ_CAJSYK010000010.1, forward strand.
TGACGGAATACTTACTACTGACAATCAACCGTATCGGGGAAGGGAAAATCCTCCAAAACGCGGGAAGCCGAAAGATGACCAAGTTAGATACTTCTTTCCTCGATGCGGCTCGGTTGATATTAGATGAGATTATTTCTCAAAACGGAGATATGTCATTAGAATACCAGTTTCTGGCCGCTAAGCTGATGGTTGCAAAGACCTGCGGACACGGAAACCGCCCTAAGGATGAAAGATATGAGAATATCGCACTGGACTATCTATCCATTGTCCTGGCCGTGATGAAGAAAGAAAACGTATTAAAAAATGAGGTTCTTATCAATGACGTCAGTTCATTTTTAGAAAAGATCACGATCAAACGTGATTACAAATTAGTGGAATGGGACGACCTGCACAGAGATGTGCAGCATCAGCTGCAGGATGTATATGCGGCATGTATGACTTATATTTTTGACATTGAAGGTAAGCTATCTGTGATATTGACCCAGGATGAGATTGCATGGATCGCATTGTTGATTCACAATGCGATGATGGACATCAGGGAGGGACGCCAGGCAGTTTTAATGACTGCAACTGATCCTCATACCGCAAGGTACCAGAAGATTAAGATTGAGAATGCAGTTGAAGGACTTGAGATTATAGACAGCATTCATATACGGGACTTTCATCCGGAAACAATGAAAGGACAATTATTGATTTCTACGGTTCCTCTAAAGGAGCCGAGGGAAAATACAATTGAAGTGACAAAACATATCGATCAGGCGGACATCAACAAAATCGCCGTAAGTCTGGATGAACTCGATCATGACAAAAAAATGACAGATGCGCTGGAGACGACAAAGAAGACTTTCAGAGAATCTTTGATCTTAACCGACGTCAATGTCATGGAAAAACAGGATGTGATACAGCTCGCAAGTGACCTTTTGTATGAACAGGGATTCATAGAGAAAGGATTCAGCCAGGAAGTGTGGAAACGGGAATTAAAAAGACCGTCCACCGTCGGAAGAAACATCGTTATGCCGCATATTTACAAAGATTATGTGAAGCAGAGCGGAGTTGCGGTTGTAAGGCTAAAATATCCGATCTCATGGACGCCCAACGAAAAGGTACGGCTGATGTTCCTGATTGCGATTGATTTTGAAACCTCGGAGGAGATTCTTAGATTTTTCCAGTATTTCTATGGGATGATCGGCAATAAAGAACTGATCGGACATCTTCTGGATGCGGAAGGGCCCAAAGAGTTTTATGAGATTCTAATGAGTGAAGCAGGGTAACAATGGCCGAAAGGCTGCTAATTTAAAGGAGGAAGCACTATGTTAGTAAACATGAAAGAAATTTTAGAGATCGCAGAGAAGGAGCAGTATGCAATTCCATGTATCAACACTCCGAACGTGGAAACCATCCGTGCAGTCATCGGTGCGGCAGAAGAATTAAACACACCGATCATCATTGACCATGCACAGGTACATGATCCGCTCATCCCGATCGAGAGAATCGGGCCGGAAATGTTAAAATATGCGAAGGCAGCATCTGTACCGGTTTGTGTACACTTAGACCACGGCAGTGACTATGATTTCGTACTTAGAGCTTTAAAGGTCGGATTCCCGTCTATCATGTATGACTGCAGCGCACTTCCTTACGAAGAAAACTTAAAGAGAGTAAAAGAATTCGTAAAGATCGCTCATCCTGCAGGAATCACAGTAGAGGCTGAACTGGGAGTTATGGCATCTACTGCAGAGGATACTCATGGAGAAGAGGACGCAGAGAGCCGTGTTCTGACAAACGAAGATATAAAAGAATTCTTCACAGAGCCGGAAGAAGCAAAAGCATTCGCTGAAGAGACAGGATGTGATGCACTGGCTGTATGCTTTGGAACTATGCACGGAATTTACGCAGAGCCGCCGGTATTGGACATTGACAGAGTGAAAGCACTCCGCGCAGCGATTCCGGATACATGCCGTGTCGTTATGCATGGAGCTTCAGGAGTAGAATTCTCTCAGGTACAGGAAGCGATCACAGCAGGATGCTCTAAAGTAAATTACTACTCTTACATGGCAAAGGCAGCCACAAAATTTGTAGCAGACCGTGTTGCTGAGACAGATGGAAAGATTGCATACCATGAATTACAGGAAGAAGCCTATGAATTCATGAAAGGATATGCAAAAGACGTAATCAAGGCGTTTAAAAACGGGAAATAAGATTCGTAAAGGGAGGGAAAACATTTCATGAACAGTGTGGACTTATCCGAAGTGCTGCTCGATGAAATGGTGATCCTTGACCGGGAACCGTTTAAGGACAAAGATGACATGTTTAATGTGATGACCAGGCAGTTTGAAACGGCAGGACTCGTTTCAGACGCCGGGGCATTCAAAAAGGCTTTGGAATTTCGGGAGACTTTGGGGCCGACTTACATGGGCAATATGATTGCCATCCCTCATGGGAAATGTAAAGAGGTCCTGACACCCGGAATCGGATTCTGCAGATGCAGGGAGCCGTTCATTTATGAGTCTGGCGGGGAGTCAGGCGAAGTAAAGTACATCTTTGTTCTGGCGATTTCTGAAAATCAAGAGAATGATTACCATTTGAGAGTGCTGGCAACTTTGGCAGGATTTCTGGCTCACGACGAGTTTTTGGCATTATTAGAAAAGGCTGAAAGTTATGATGAGTTGATCAAAGGGATCAAAGAACTTTAGAAAAGGAGGGATGTATCATGAAAGTTGTTGCAGTGACATCGTGCGCGACAGGGATTGCGCACACCTACATGGCGGCAGAGGCGATTCAGAAAATCTGCAAGCAGAAGGGTTACAAGTGCAAGGTTGAAAAACAGGGAGCACTTGGAATTGAAGACAAGTTAAGAGACCGTGACATCAAGGAGGCTGACTTGATCGTATTTGCCAACGATGTAGGAATTACAAAGGAAGAACGTTTTACACCTTACAAAGACAAGATTTTTCAGACAAAACCACATGCAGTGATCAAAGACCCAGGTATTATTTTTAGTGAAGTAGAAGAGTAGAAGAGAGAATTAAAATATGAAGGGATGGATGAAAAATGAGAGACGTAGTAGATGATATTAAGGAAGCGTTTTTAACCGGTGTTTCATATATGCTGCCATTTGTAGTGGCAGGAGGTATTTTAGTAGCTTTAGGGTTCTTGCTGGGAGGATACGATATCCCCAATACAGTAGAGCCGGGAAGAAATTTTGCCTCAACCATTTTCTGGATCGGTAAAATTGGTCTGGGAACTTTCATGGTACCAATTTTAGGTGCATATGTAGCTTTCTCAATCGCCGACAAACCGGGAATCTGTGTTGGAATGTTCGGAGGATGGCTGGCAACTGACCCTTGGGGAATGGGATATTCTTCAGGATTTATCGGAGCACTGATCGCAGGTATTATCGCAGGATATCTTGTAAACTGGTTAAAGAAGATCCCGCTTCCTAACGCTGTGAGATCACTGCTTCCAACCTTGTTCATTCCGGTAATCGGATGTGCGGGTATTTGTTTGCTGATGCACTATGTGATCGGAGGACCTTTAGGGGCATTAACAACAGCATTGACAACAATGTTAAACAACCTGGGAACTGGAAACCTGGTACTCTTAGGTATTGTGCAGGGATGTATGCTGGCATTTGACATGGGTGGTCCGTGTAACAAAGTTGCCTACGCATTTGCCCTGGCATGTATGGAAACAGGAAACTACGCACCGATGGCTGCTAACTTTGTAGCTTGCTGTGCACCGCCTCTTGCAATGGCATTTGCAATGTTAGTTGCACCAAAGAAATTTACAAAAGAAGACAGAACAGGAATCGCCGGATGTTTTGCAGGGGCGTTATGTATGATCACGGAGTTTGCAATCCCGTATGCTGCAAAGAACTTAAAATACATCCCATGCTTTATGGTTGGTTCAGCTGTAGGATCTGTAATGTCTTACTTATGGGGTATTACAATCCGTGCACCTCACGGTGGAGTATTCGTAGTATTTGCAATGAATAAAGTGATTCCATTCTTTATCTGTTTGATCGTTGCAGGAGCTGTCTCAGCTGCATTGATCGTACTTGTATCTAAAACAAAAACAGAGCAGGAATTGGCAGAAGATTAAATAATAATTTCAACAAGACAGGAGAAATAAAATGGCAAAGTTATTTGATATCATGGGACATTTCCCATTTGATCCGGACAAAAAGAAACCGATGCTGATCCGCAAACAGGATTATTCTACAGCGTTATATCCGCCGGACAATGCATTTACATCCGACAATACATTCACAATGATCACAACAGATACCTTTATGCTCGGTATTTATGAGTTGGGACCGGGAGGAGTATTTGCACCGCTTGACATCCATCCTGGAGATGAGTCTTACTACATCTTAAACGGACCGGTTGTACAGAGGAGCGGAAACGGACAGTTTGCTTACTTAGAGACAGGAGAGGGACTGTTTATGCCGGAAGGTGCTTGGCACTGCTGCCATAACTTCTCAGACCAGAAGGCAAGAATCCTTTACTTCATCACTCCAAAAGCATGGAGCGAGTCCATTCCTCCGGCTGTTATCCCGACAGAGGAAGAGACAAAGTTCTACAAAGGACCGAACAATGACAACCTTCCGGATATGAGAGACAAGATCCAGGATATCTCCCGTCAGGGATGCACCGATGATATCGGATGCTGGCCGGTAGACCCGACAGAAGCAAGAAAGACCGGAGCTGTTTACGCAGTGCGTGATTTTGAAAAATTAAACAATGTACACGGAACAACTCATCCAATGCTTATGAGATTTATCACAAGCAACGATTACGGACACTTCGGTGAAATGATCCTTCCGGCAGGTGGATACGGACCGAGATGTTCAGATCCTGACACACATGCAGGAGACGGAGCACTCTACTGTGTTGACGGACCGGTGACCGTAAACTTGGTTGACGCACAGGAAAGCTTTGTTATGGAACCCGAAGATACTTTCTTCCTTCCGGCAGGAACGAAATATCAGTTAGTGAACTTTGAAGCTAAACCGGTGAAGGTTGTATTTGCAGTAACTGAATTATAATCCCATCCATGAAATCACGATAAGATATACATAAATCAACGCAGGAATAGAACCGCCGCAGTGATTGGTGTATAATTAAGAAGAACACATGGTGATTTGCCTTGAAAAGATTCTTTGCGGCATGCCGTGAAGAATCTTTTTGGCAGGAAAGGGGATAAACGATGGGACAATACAAAGGCATAATTTTTGACTTGGACGGGACACTTCTTGATACGATCGGAGATCTTACGGATTCCGTCAATGAGGTGATGGAGAAGTTTGGATTTCCTCTCCACGGTCCGGAAGACTACAAGAAAAAAGTAGGAAACGGATTTAAAAAGCTTGTGGAGAGAAGCCTTCCTGAGGATGCCAGGGATGAGAAGACCATCGATGATGCGGTGGCTGTCTTTGTAGAAGCTTATGACCGGAGGTATCTGGATAAGACTGCTCCCTATGAAGGGATTTTGGAACTGTTGGCGAAGCTTTGTGAGAAGGGGATCGCCCTGGGAGTCAATTCCAACAAGAGATCGGACTATACCAATGCACTGATTGAAAAATTTTTTGCACACATCCCATTTGTGGATGTGTTCGGAGAGAGAGAGGGAATACCGAAGAAGCCGGATCCGGCAGGGGCGCTCGAGCTTTTAAAACTCATGGGGCTTAAAAAGGATGAAGTGCTTTATATCGGGGATTCTGATACAGATATGCTGACAGGAAAGAACGCAGGCCTGGATACGGTCGGCGTTTCCTGGGGGTTCAGGGGAAGAGAAGAACTGGAAGCATATGGGGGAACTTTTGTGGTAGACAGGCCGGAGGAGATATTAGGTCTGTTGGAAAGGAGCGAGCAATGAAAATTTCTTTAGGATGTGACGAGGCAGCCTTTGACTTGAAAGAGGCGATTAAAAAGCATCTGGAGGATGCGGGACATGAAGTGGTAGACAACGGTGTGGGACCGGGAGAAGTGGAACTTTACCCGGATGTGGCAGTGCGTACCTGTGAAAAAGTAACAAGCAACGAATGCGACAGAGGCATTCTTGTATGCGGAACAGGAATCGGAATGGCGATGACAGCCAACAAGGTACCGGGAATCCGTGCGGCAGTCTGCCATGATCCGTTCTCAACAGAGCGCTCTATCCTGAGCAACGACGGAAATGTTATGTGTATGGGAGCAAGAGTCATTGCACCTCAGCTGGCATTATATTTACTGGACATCTGGATGGGACTGACCTTCAAAGACGGACCGTCCACAGAAAAGGTAGAACGGATCACATATTACGAAAAGCAGTTCAGCAAATAGGACCAAACATTTTTAAGGAGGGTTTTCTATGGATTTTAAATTTGGAGTGGATACATTTATCTGGGCAGAGGCTTATGGGGAGGAACATCTCTGGATCATCCCAAAGGCAAAAGAACTGGGATTTGAAGTCATTGACTTTGCGATTTCCAATCCATTTACATTTCCAGTAAAACAGGTAAAGGCTGAACTGGAACGGGTGGGTATTGACTGTGTCTGCACGACAACACTGACACCGGAGACGAACCCGATCTCCCCGGATCCAGAGATTAGGGCAGCGGGCGTCAAGGCCATGAAAAAATGCGTGGATATCTGCAACGAACTGGGAGCGCCGATCCTGGGCGGAGTAAACTATGCAGGCTGGGGTTATCTCACAAAGAAACCAAGAACACAGGAAGAATGGGACTACGGTGTGGCATGTATGCGTGAAGTGGCTGAATATGCTAAAGAAACAGGCGATGTGACCATCTGTGTAGAGTGTGTCAACCGTTTCGAGACACATTTCCTCAACATTGCGGAGGACGCTGTTCAGTTCTGCAAGGATGTGGGGACAGGAAATGTCAAAGTTCATCTTGACTGCTTCCATATGATCCGCGAGGAGAAGAGCTTTGCCGGAGCTGTAAAGACCTGCGGAAAGGAATATCTCGGATATGTGCATGTCAATGAAAATGACAGGGGAATCCCGGGAACCGGATTGGTGCCGTTTAAGGAATTTTTTACTGCATTAAAGGAAATTGGTTATGATGGACCGTTAGTCATTGAATCCTTTGACCCAAGCTTTGAAGAACTGTCCGGCAACTGTGCGATCTGGAGAAAGTTTGCTGATACAGGAGAAGAACTTGCCATTGAAGGACTTAAGAATCTGAAAGCCATCGCGGCTGAGATATAGGAGGGAGAACAGATGAATCGAATTGTAAACAATCCCGATTACGCTGTTGAGGATATGCTGAAAGGATTTGTTAAGACGCACAAGGATATTGTGGCACCTACAGAAGATCCGCGTGTCCTGAAATATAAGGATGCACCGGTGGAAGGCAAAGTAGGAATTGTCACCGGAGGGGGATCCGGACATAAACCGGCATTTATCGGTTACATCGGAAAGAATATGTGTGACGCGGTAGCTGTCGGGGAGATCTTTTCTTCACCGACTGCCAAAGCATTCCTGGATGCCATGAAGGAGGCTGATTCCGGTAAAGGCGTTGCCTGTCTTTATGGAAACTATGCCGGAGACAACATGAATGTCAAGATGGCCATGAGAAAAGCAAAGAAGCTCGGAATTGAAGTAAAGACCGTTGTGGCAAATGATGACTGTGCGTCTGCACCAAAAGATGAGCTGGAAAAACGCCGCGGCGTTGCGGGCGAAGTGCTCATGTGGAAGGTCGGAGGAGCAAAGGCTTCCATGGGTGCCGATCTGGACGGAGTCATTGCAGCGGCACAGAAAGCGATCGACAACACGAGATCCGTAGGAATTGGAACCGCACCGTGTACCATCCCTGCTGTGGGACATCCGAACTTTGAGATCAAAGACGGTACGATGGAAATTGGAATCGGACATCACGGGGAGCCGGGGATCAATGTGCAGCCGTTAAAGACCGCCAGTGAGGTCGCAGATGAGATGCTGAATATCATCCTTCCGGACCTGCCGTTTGCAGAGGGAGACGAAGTGGTAGTGCTTTTGTCAGGCCTGGGGGCAACTCCGGTAATGGAACAGTATATCGTGTATGACCGAGTGGAAGAAGTTCTCGCAGAAAAAGGAATCAGTGTTCACAAGGCATATGTGGGTAATTACTTTACTTCCCTTGAGATGATGGGTGTGACGCTAACTGTCATGAAGCTTGACGATGAACTGAAAGAATGCATCGACATGCCCAGCGACTCTGTCGGTTTAAAACAGCTGTAAGTCCGGCGTTTTCCATAAATTTGGAGCATCACTGGACCCAAAACAAATTGAAAAGTGTGATCCTTATGTTACAATAAATAACAGAAGAAGCAGTCTGAGTTTAAAGTGAGGAGAAGAATTATGTCAAGTTTTAAAAATGCGGAAGCAGGAGTCATTGTTGATAAGCTGATCAAGACGATTCAGGAGCAGAGGGATTATCTGAGCGAGATCGACGGAAAGATCGGTGACGGTGACCACGGCATCAACATGAATAAAGGGTTTACCATGTGTGAGGAAAAACTCAAGGGACAAACCTACAATATGAGTGAAGGCCTGTGTACCCTTGGAGAGACTCTTTTGGAGGACATCGGAGGTTCTATGGGGCCATTGTATGGACTGTTATTTGATGAATTTTCTGCTGCCAGTGAAAATAAAGAAGTGATCGATGCTGAAGTATTTGGAGAGATGATCAGCGGAGCCGTGGAGGGGATTCAGGAGATCAGTCCGGCCAAGGTTGGTGACAAGACCCTTTTGGATACTTTGATCCCGGCAAAGGAAGCTTTTATGGAAGCCAAGGATGCAGGCAAGGATTTTGCAGAATGTCTGGATGCCATGAACGAGGCTGCAAAAAAAGGATGGGAATCCACCAAAGACCTGGTTGCAAAGATCGGACGTGCAAGCCGTCTTGGAGAGCGTTCCAGAGGTGTTCTGGATGCGGGAGCTACAAGCTGTTATTTTATTATCACGGCGATTGGGAATGGAGCAAAAGAACTGCTGAACTAAATCAGAATTCAGGAATAATGTGACTTGTTTTTGTGAAAGTCATAAAAAGAAAAATGCACCGAATTATGAACTGTCCCCCAAAGTTAGATCAAAAATCTAATGGCTGGGGGCGGTTCATTTTTTTGTTCTTTCATAGGAAAGTTCTACGACCTTCCCTATGAAATAAAAACGCTCCGCGGGTTGTGCACAGATGCGTAAGGAAATTATTTGCCTGCGGCAAATTGCATCTGGCACGCAAAGTTGTCAAGCCCCTCAGAGTGAGGGGTTGGGCGTTGAAGTGGGCTTGCCCACTTTGTTCAGAAAGATATTTTATAATGTTTTATATAGTTACTTGAAAATAAACACGATATGTGCTAAAATATTGTTTATAGTGATAAACAGAAATGAGGAAAAGAAGATTGGAACACAAAGATATGCTCAGCGGCATGGAAAATATAATTATGAAATCTATTTGGAGATTAGAAAAAACGGAAAAAAGGATAACAGTTTATGACATAATCCAAAGTCTGAAGGAAAATTATGAAAAAAAGTACAGCCGGGCAACGATCAGAACATATTTGACGAAACTCGAAAAAAAAGGTTTTATACGTTTGAAATGGGAAGGCCGTTACAGTTACATAAGTTCTCTTGTAAAAGAAAAGGCATATCAGAAAAAACAATTGGAAAATATGAAGGAATTTTGGTTTGATGATTCTTTATCGGATATGATATGTGCTTTTACGGAAACCATTTCACAGGAGGAAGCGGAAGAACTTAAAGATTTAGTAGATAAATTAGGAGATTAGAATGAGGGGTGGTATAGGGCTAGTTAATATGATTACAATTTTATTTTATAGAACCAGGAAATGAAGAAAGATACTGTATAGTGAAGCAAAGTGTAAAAGACAGAGAAGGGAATAGCATAATGATATTATGCGGGTGAAGCTATGAAACATAAATGCTGGCACATAAAACAAATCTTTTCTATTGTACTCATTCTGATGTTTTGCATAGGAATACTTGGGACGGCAAAGGTAAAAGGGAAAACTTTAGATAAGTCAGATAAAATAATGGTGAAAAAAGTTATACGAATATGATATTTTAAGCAGTAAAAATATAGGGACAGGGTATGAAGATTATAAACTAGATTTAAAATATTCTGGAATGGATATCAATGGAAGTACAGCGAAAGTATCAGTAATGAGAAATATTGATTATCATTATAAAGGATTCAGTGATATTGATTCAGGGCTATATGATACACAGTACCAGTTTACTTTAAAAAAGATGAATGGGAATTGGAAGATTGACAATATTAATACGACAAACGAGAATTATAACTATTTTAAGAGTGAAGTAAGTGACTTTAAGGTTACTCGGGCAGCTTACTCAATGAAAAATTACCGAGACAAAGTCACAGATATTTGTAATCAGTTAGTTGAAGAGTCAAAAACACAAAATAAAGAGTTGAAAAATTTAAATTCAAGCGGAATTTCAACATTGTCAGTGAGTAAGGGATATTCATGGGCGAATGGCATTGCATATGCCAAGAGATTTGCTAAAGCTAAGCGATTTTTTTATATTGTTCCAAATCAAAATGACTGCACCAATTTTATTTCACAATGCGTCTGGGCTGCCTATGGTGGATATAATAAAAGCAGTGATGCTAAAACGAAAAAGAATATAAGCAGTAAATTCCGAATGGTAAAGGGTGTTTGGTATGGAGGTACAGGAGGAGGTTCATCTGCATGGGAGAGTGTAAATCCTTTTTACACCTATGTAAATAAGGCTAAAACTTATGGTCCCAAAGGAAAAGGCTATAATAACAACAAACTTGTAAAATCTTTAACTAATATACAGGTAGGAGATGTACTGCAGAGTAGAGAAGATGGGAAGAAAAATGTTTATAAGCACAGCACATATGTCACACAGATTAAGGACAGGCAGACATTTGTCACACAACATAATCTAAAATCAAGAGCAGTTACCGACTGGATCAGGGCTAATGGTGGAGTGAATCATTGTTATATTCGGGGGATACGTTTTTCCAATGCAAAGTTTGTGAAATAATATAAAAGGTTTGGAAAATGAGACTGCAAACACTTTTATCATTAATTATGCTGTCATTCAGGGCGGCCAGAATGGAGATTAATATGAAACGAATGATTCCTGTTTTTTTCTTGATTAGTATGTTGTTGATTGTTAACACAGGATGTCAGAAAAAAGAAATAAAAAAATCAGAGACTACAACAGAAATCAGCAAAGAAGATAAAATTCCAAAGATTTCAAAAAAGGAGTTATCCGTTATGAGACAAAAGGCGGAAAAAGAGCTGAAGAAACTAGACTATGATGTGCAAAAGATAGAATTTGAACCTGAATATTATAAAAAAATAGGGTATGATTCATGGAATGAATTCATAAAAAAGAATACGGCAGACGGAGACGTTAAAAAATATTCCTTAGATAAAATTGTAATCTTAGAGGCATATCAAAAGAATTCATCAGCAGGAGTCTTAGTTGTTTTTGCTAAGGAAGAAGGAAAATGGAAGTTTTTATACGTTTTTAAATAAGAGTTAAAACGAGATGCTGAATTGAATGAGTAAATTCCGGTTCAGAACTAAATTCTATCATGCTTTAAACGACTGGAGATTAATATGAAACAAAAAATTACGATTCTTTTATTAATCAGTGTGTTGTTGATTGCTAATACAGGATGCAAGAAAAAGGAAATAAATAAACCAGAGTCTACAACGGAAATCAGTAAAAAAGATAAAATTCCAAAGATTTCAAAGAAGGAATTGTCGGCCATGAAAAAAAAGGCAAAAAGAGAGCTAAAACTACATGATTATAATTATAATTTTCAAAAGGTAGAATTTGAACCTGAATATTATAAAAAAATAGGAGATGATTCATGGCAGGAATTTATAGAGAAACATACGGCAGATGGAGATGTAGAAAAATATTCTTTGGATAACATAGTAATCTTAGAGGGATATGAAAAAGATTCATCTGTAGCAGATTTAGTTGTATTCGCCAAGAAAAAAGAAAAATGGAAGTTTTTATATGTTTTTAAATGATAGTTAAAACTTATGATAAGAAGAATTGACTTGAGGATATCTTCATGCTATGGTTAGTAGAATGAGATTAATTATCAATAATGGAGGAAGCCAATGAGTCTGACAGACGGCATTATCCTGATTTTGGCGGCGGGGATCGTTCTCTTTGTGATATGGAGATTCATCTCACGCGTCCGGCGGGGAGAGACAGGGTGTGGCTGCGGATGTGAGGGCTGTTCCAAGGCCTGTCCATCCAAACAAAAAAAGGAAACAAAGTGAGTAAAAAGCTGTGAGGAAATTTATCACAGCTTTTTGTAATTTTAAAGTTGACATGTAAAATTATGTATGTTATATTATTACCGTAGAAAGCACCACACAGTGCCTCTTTTCTGAACCTCATTCAGTAAGATCTATTTCATATTTCCTTTGGCGTTCGCCAATCATACCCCAGTGATAGAACTTAAGAACCAACAGTCAGTTAAGAAAGCAACGATTCCTTATTTATTTTTCATCAAGAGAAGAGGAATACTGTACCTGGTGCTTTCTTTTTGTGGTATAATATTTATATCTGAGTAAAAATCCATTTTCAAAATTTTGTTTGTTAGGGGAGCTGAGGTGGGCTTGCCCACTTTGTTTAAATATGATATTATAACATTTTGTAATTATTAGAACTTAGGAGGAAAAATCATGCCAGTAAAATACGTATTTGTCACCGGCGGTGTTGTTTCAGGCCTTGGAAAAGGAATCACTGCAGCGTCTCTGGGACGATTACTGAAAGCGAGAGGTTATCACGTAACCAGCCAGAAGTTTGATCCATATATCAATATTGACCCGGGAACCATGAACCCGATCCAGCACGGAGAAGTTTTTGTGACGGATGACGGGGCGGAGACAGATCTTGACCTGGGACACTATGAGCGATTCATCGATGAAGGCCTGAACAAAAAATCAAACGTGACGACAGGAAAGGTTTACTGGAATATTTTACAGAAGGAACGGCGCGGAGATTACGGCGGCAATACGGTTCAGGTGATCCCGCATGTGACCAACGAGATCAAGAGCCGTTTTTATAGAAATGAAGAGGCAACGGAACAGGAAGTGGCGATCATAGAGATCGGCGGTACTGTGGGAGATATTGAGAGCCAGCCATTTTTAGAGGCGCTCAGACAGTTCCAGCATGAAGTGGGACATGAAAACTGTATCCTGATCCATGTGACGCTGATCCCGTATTTAAAGAGCTCAGGCGAGTTAAAGACGAAACCGACCCAGGCCAGCGTCAAGGATCTCCAGGGTATGGGAATCCAGCCGGATATCCTTGTGTGCAGATCAGACTATCCGCTGGATGACGGTATTAAGAGGAAAATTGCACAGTTCTGCAACGTGGAAAAAGAGCGTGTCATCCAGAACCTGGATGCAGAAGTTTTATATGAAGTTCCGCTCATGATGGAAAATGAACACCTGGCACATGAAGCGTGTGCCTGTCTTCATCTTCCGTGTCCGGAGCCGGACCTTTCAGAGTGGCGCAAGATGATCGGCAACTGGAAGCATCCAAAGCATAAAGTCGAAGTGGCTCTGGTCGGAAAGTATGTGTCACTTCACGATGCCTATATCAGTGTGGTAGAATCTCTGGAGCATGCGGGTGTGGCCAACTCGGCAGACGTGTGCATCCGATGGGTGGACTCCGAGCGTGTCAGCTCTTACAATGTGGACGAGATGCTGGGCGGCGTTCAGGGTATTATCGTTCCCGGAGGATTTGGAGACAGGGGTATTGAGGGCATGATCTGCTCCATCCAGTACGCAAGGGAACACAAGATTCCTTATCTGGGACTGTGCCTTGGCATGCAGCTTACCATTGTGGAGTTTGCGAGAAACGTCCTTGGCTACGCAGATGCCCACAGCAAAGAGTTTAATGAAAATACGGAACATCCGATGATTCATATCATGGCAGATCAGGACGGAGTGACCAATATCGGAGGTACACTGAGACTCGGATCTTATCCGTGCGTATTGGCAGAAGGTTCCAAAGCCGAAGAACTTTACGGAACTAAAGAGATTTCAGAGCGCCACCGCCACCGCTACGAGGTAAATAACAAGTATAGGGATGTACTTCAGGAAAACGGCATGATGCTCTCAGGATGCTCACCGGACGGGCGTATCGTAGAGATGATTGAGATACCGTCTCATCCGTTCTTTTTAGCAACACAGGCACATCCCGAATTTAAATCAAGACCAAACAAAGCACATCCGCTGTTTAAGGGATTTATTGAAGCGTCTTTAAAAAGCGGAGGAATGATCTGAGAAAGGGGTGAGGCAGTATGAAGCATGAAATCATCGGAAAGACAGTACCGGCAGTAGAAGTGGAACTTGACAAGGGAGAAGCAATGTTTACCCAGTCAGGAGCTATGGCATGGATGGACTCTTCGATCAAAGGGGAGTCCAAGATGGAGGGCGGATTTTTAAAAGGGATCGGAAGGAAGATTGCCGGAGAGTCACTCTTCATGGTGACTTATTCTTCTGTAAAAGATGGGGCGAAGATTGCTTTTGCATCAACTGTTCCCGGGACGATCCTTCCACTTCAGTTCCAGGGGACCGGAGGAATGATCTGTCAGAAAAAGGCTTTTCTGTGCGCTCAGAGGAGCGTTTCTCTGGAGACTATATTTACGAAGAAGCTGTCAGCAGGAGCTTTCGGAGGAGAGGGCTTCATACTGCAGAGACTTTCCGGAGACGGCATGGCATTTTTGGAGGTCGACGGGGATGCGGTGACTAAGGAACTGGCTCCGGGAGAGACCATACTCGTAGATACCGGAAATGTGGTGGCCTTTGAAGACGGCATAAGTTATGAGATCGAGCGGATCAAAGGTGTTAAAAATATTTTTTTCGGGGGAGAGGGATTATTTCTCACTAAGCTTACCGGACCGGGAAAGATCATATTACAGACACAGAATTTCAATGATTTTGCTGGAAGGATTGCATCGCTGATACCTTCCGGCAGCTGATTACAGCACATATAAGACAAAAGAACTGCCCGAAACAACCTACCAGGGCGGTTCTTTTTTTGTTATGTAATAGCGTGCCAGGCAACAAAAAAAGCCCACCGGGCAGGATACTCACAAATGGAAAAATTTAAGAATATTTAATATTCATATTGCCAAATGAAAATAAAAGTGGTATGATATTTTCATAATAAAAATAAATGAAAATACATGAAAACACATGAAAATCTCAAGGAGGGCATTATGCAGGTAAAAGGTGTAAGATTGTACGGAGTGGATGACATCAGATTAGAAGAATTTGAACTGCCGGAGATCAAAGATGATGAGATATTGGTAAAAGTTGTAAGCGACAGTATCTGTATGTCAACATGGAAAACTGTGAAACAGGGCGCTGGTCACAAAAGAGTGCCCAATGACGTGGCAGAGAACCCGGTATTAGTTGGACATGAATTTGCCGGAGACATCGTGAAAGTAGGAAAGAAGTGGCAGGATAAGTTCAAACCTGGACAAAAGTTTGCCCAGCAGCCGGCAATTCCGGGACAGATGGAATCTCCGGGATATTCTTATCAGTACTGCGGTGGTGCAGCAACCTACTGTATCTTCCCGAATGACATTATTGAAAAGGGATGTGTATGGACTTTTGAAGGCGACAGCTACTTTGATGCCTCTGTGGCAGAACCGATGTGCTGTGTCATCAGCGGTTATCATACAAATTACCATACGGTTCCGGGAAGCTATGAGCATGTCATGGGGACAAAAGAAGGCGGAAATATCCTGATCCTGGGCGGATGCGGACCTATGGGACTGGGTGCTGTAAGTTATGCGCTGGCTTTCGAGAATAAACCAAAACGTGTTGTAGTCACAGATATCAGCGATGACCGTGTAGAACGGGCAAAACAGGTGATCTCCATTGAAGATGCAAAAGCGGCAGGCGTAGAACTTCACTATGTGAATACTGCGGCTATGAAAGACCAGGAAAAAGAACTTATGGACATCACAGAAGGACATGGATATGATGATGTATTCGTATATGTTCCGATCACTGGCGTTGCAGAACTTGGAAATAAGCTGCTCGCTTACGACGGCTGCATGAACCTGTTTGCAGGACCGACAGATCCAAAGTTCTCAGCAAATATGAACCTGTATGACTGCCATTACTCCAGGACCAAAATTCTGGGAAGCACCGGGGGAACCATTGATGATATGAAAGAAGCGATCAACAAGGCGGCATCCAAAGAAATTAAACCGGCTGTTATGATCACACATATCGGAGGAATTGACGCAGTTGCAGAGACAACCAAAAATCTTCCGGATATTCCGGGAGGAAAGAAACTTACTTACATGCAGTTCGATATGCCGCTCACTGCCATCGATGATTTCAGAAAATTAGGGGAGAAAGATCCTCTGTTTGCAAAACTTGCAGATGCATGTGACAAACACAACGGCCTGTGGAATGCAGAAGCAGAAAAGATTTTATTTGAGCACTTTGGGGCATAAGATAAAGAGGGGTGCCAATGTTTGCAGAGGAAAGAAGAGAACAGATTCTATTATATCTTAAGAAGCATAAGCGGGCTGAGGTGAAAGAGCTTATCGAAGAGTTTCAGGTCACCGGGGCGACCCTGCGGGCTGATCTGCGGGCGATGGAAGAAGAGGGTTCCATTGTCCGAACCCATGGGGGCGCGCTGCTCAAAGAAGATGTTTTGCAGAAAGAAGAATTCTTATCACTCAGAAGAGGGCACGAAGAAGAAAAGAAAGCCATTGCCAGAATCGCCAGAGCTTATGTGCAGGAGGGAGACGCGGTTATCTTGGACAGCGGAAGCACCACACTGGAGCTTGCACTGCTGTTAAAAGACGCGAAAAACATCAAAGTTATTACCAACGATCTTCAGATTGCGTTGGAACTACAGGAAAATCCGTGGATTGAACTCTATATTGTCGGGGGGAAAGTGAGAAATAATTTTCGCCTGACTCAGGGAGCTATCGGCACTGACTTTATTAAAAGTATTGCAGTCAATAAAGTATTTCTGTCTCCCAATGCCCTGTCGGTTTTCGGCGGAGCGACCACGAGCAATGAAGAGATGAAAGTGATCAAGCGGGCCATGATGGAAGCGGCAGGCGAGATTTACATGCTCTGTGACAGCTCAAAGATAGGACAGAGAGCTTTCTGCAGGTTTGCCAGACTGAGCGAATTTAAACTGATGCTCACAGATTCCGGAATTTCCAAATTAGACAAAAACGCAATAGAAGAACAGGGACTTGAAGTAAAGATATGCAAATGAGGGGGGAACGTTTGCATGGGAATGAAGGAGATGAATATATGAAAAACGCAGTACAAAGATTTGGAAAGTTTTTGAGCGCAATGGTCATGCCGAATATCGGCGCATTTATTGCATGGGGATTAATCACGGCCCTGTTTATTGAAAAGGGCTGGTTCCCGAACGCAAAACTTGCAACTATGGTCGATCCGATGCTGAAGTACATACTTCCGGTCCTGATCGGTTATCAGGGAGGTAAACTCGTAGCCGGAGACCGGGGCGGGGTCATCGCAGTCATCGCCATCCTGGGTGTGATCTGCGGAAGTGATGAGGTCATGTTCATGGGAGCAATGGCTATGGGTCCTTTTGCCGGATGGGTCATCAAGAAGTTTGACAAAGCGGCAGAGGGGCGTATTCCGGCCGGATTTGAAATGCTGGTCAACAATTTCTCTGTCGGTATCATCGGAATGATCCTGGCGATCATCGGATACTATCTGATCGGACCGGTTATGACAGCAATCCTCACCGTGCTCACGGCAGGAGTTGATTTCCTGATCGGACACAGCCTGCTGCCGCTGGTATCTGTATTCGTGGAACCTGCAAAGGTACTGTTCCTTAACAATGCTATCAACCATGGTATCTTTACTCCGATCGGAGGAGAGCAGGTACAGGCAGCCGGGAAATCAATCATGTACATGATCGAGGCGAACCCAGGCGCAGGCCTTGGAGTTCTGTCCGCATACTGGGCATTTTCCAAAGACAAAAGAACAAAGGATTCCGCACCGGGTGCGATCATCATCCACTTTTTTGGTGGAATCCATGAGATCTATTTCCCTTATGTACTGATGAATCCTGTTGTTATCATTGCATCCATCGCAGGTTCTGCCTGTGCAGTATTCTATTACTCTTTGTTTAACATCGGACTTACCGGACCGGCATCGCCTGGATCCATCATCGCCTTTTTAACAATGGCGCCGAAAGGATCAACGCTTGCCGTACTGCTCGGAGTTGTGATCGCTGCGGTTGTATCTTTCCTCGTAGCGGCACCGATCATCAAGATGTCCAACGGAAAGAGTCTGGAAGAGGCCTCAGACAGTGTTCAGAATATGAAGGCCGCCAGCAAAGGTATTGCAAAAAAGGCAGGAGAGATCAAGAAGATCGTATTCGCCTGTGACGCAGGTATGGGCTCCAGCGCCATGGGAGCAACCAAATTCAGAAACAGGATTAAGCCTTTGGGGCTTGGCATTACAGTGATCAATTCCTCTGTTGATACGGTGCCTGCCGATACGGATGTGGTTGTATGTCAGGAGGTTTTAGCAGACCGTGCGGCCAAAAGTGCGCCAAATGCACAGCTGGTAACGATCAAGAACTTTCTCCAGGATGAGGCCATTGACGGTTTGTACAATAAGCTGGCTCAGGGCCAGAAAGAAGGAGCTGTTCCTGTAGAAGAGCAGGTAGAACAGGCGTCTTCTGAGACAGAGGCAAAACCGATGGTCATGGTGAAGGAAGGGATTAAGCTCGGACAAAAGAGTGTTTCCAAAGAAGAAGCCATAGCGGCAGCAGGAAACTTACTTTATGAGCTGGGTTATGTAGAAAAAGAATATATTGAAGCCATGCAGGAGAGAGAACGCACAGTCACCACCTATCTTGGTATGGGAGTTGCGATCCCTCACGGAACCGGAGACGCGAAAAATAAAGTCAAGAAAACCGGTATTGTCCTTGTCCAGTATCCGGACGGTGTGGATTTCGGTGACGAAAAAGCTTACCTAGTGTTCGGAATCGCAGGAATCGGCAATGAACATCTGAAACTGCTTGGAAAGATCACACAGGTGATCGACAGTCAGGATAATCTTGACAAATTACAAACAGCGGGCAATGTCCAGGATGTTTTGGATATGCTGAAATAAAATGAAAATGAGAGCTTTTGCAGGGCAGGCCGGAGTAAGGACTGTCTTGCAGAAGCTTTTGTTTTGAGGAGTACTTAACATATGACAAATAACAAAAAATGGTTTCTTTCAGAGTTTATAAATAAGTTCCTTTTATAAAGTCAGAAAAAAGTAAGAACCCTGGAAGGGATTCTTAAAGCGGAGATGTTATGCTGTTGTACCTGGTGTCCAGGGCAGATAAGACACGGCTTAACTTAAAGGTATTGTGCGGTTCCTGCCTGATGTACTATTACCTGTGTATTGTTTTAAAGAGTATTGTCGGGGTCCCGACAGTAAAAGATTTAGTCTGGAGAGCTGGGATCGGGGAGGCGGTTTTTAATCCGAATATCAGTCTGATTCCGCTGGCTGGCGGTATCGGAATGGATTTTATCCTGAACATTCTTTGTTTTATCCCCCTGGGGCTGCTTTGCCCGGTTATAAGCAAGAGCTATGGACGGATGAAAAAGACGGTTCTATTTGGGCTGTGGTTTTCGCTGGCCATTGAGATAAGCCAAATGTTTACACTGTACAGGGCAACAGACAGCAGTGACCTGATCGCAAATGTTTTAGGAACAGCCCTTGGCTGGTTCTGTTTTAAGACGGCCGCACGGCTTAAAAAGACTAGGAAACCGTACGGTGACAGCGGCTCCGCGGGAAAAGATCCTGGGCGGTTTTTCCCTGGCCTGACCTTAATGACTGCTTTTATGTTTACTTTTAAAAGTTAAGATAAACATTTTATGTACGCTAAAAATCCGGAGAGGGATCAGAGATGATCCTTTCACCGGATTTTTAAGTTTTATGAGTTCTCCAGGTTCTGGGAGCAGATGATGGAGATGTTGGTATTCGTCTCTTCTGATTCCGGGAGTTTCCCTTTCTGCAGATAGTCCCGCAGGTAGATCATAGGCAGATAGCCCTGTCTGAAAATATCCTGGGAAATTGTAAAATCAATACTTCCATTTTGTAGAAGCCGTTTTGTGCTCTCTGATATATCATGGCAGATGATCTTAAGAGAATCCTTCATGCCCAGTGTGTTTACGGCCTCGGTACATCCGGCCACACTGCGGTTGGCCATATATATACCGCAGATACCGGAGGTCTGTTCAAGAGCCTCCGTAACTTTCCGGAAGGTTGTCTGATAGTCATTGTATGTCTCAATGACCTGTATCTGGTCTTTTCTAAAACCGATTTCTTCCATCCTGTCCAGAAAACCTTCCAGGCGGGTCCGGTGACCGTCAAATTCCAAGTTTCCCACAGCAGCCAGGATGCTGCCTGAAACGGGGATACACTTGCTCAGAAGCTCAGCGGCAATGCGCCCGCTCTTATGATAGTCCTGTCCGATGAAACAGAGCCGCCGGCTTTCCGGAAGATCCGAATTCAATGTGATGACGGGGATATTGTTGTCGTTCAGCGCAGAGACGTGAGTTTCAATGGAAGGATTGTTGAGGGCGCACAGGGCGATGCCCTGGACTTCTTCATCCAGCAGTTCATCCAGCAATTCGATTACCTCGCCGGGAATATCTGTCTTGCATTCTTTCAGAATAATCTCTACGTGAAAATCCTCCAGCTCAGACCGGGCCGCATCGATGCCCCGTAAAATTTCAGTTTTAAAATGGCCTGTCCAGTTGGGCAGGAGTACTCCCAGTTTTATATGAGAATAGGAAACTTCGGACAGCTTGGTCTGGTATGCCTGTCTCGGTGACAGATAGCCTGTTTCCTGGATCGCTTTCATGACCCTGTCATGGACGTCTGGGCTGACATGGGAACGGTTGTTTAATACCCGGTCTACGGTGCCCCTGGAAACTCCGGCCAGCTCCGCGACCATCTGTATCGTAGGTTTCTTTTTCATTGGAATGCCTTCTTTCTCTGCTTTCTTGTGTGCATTTGCATTCTATCATATCAGGAAACATGCTGCAATGCTTTGGGTTGGTCATTTTTCACAAAGGACCAGGCGCAGAAGCCTGATAAACACGTAATGTGCAAAAGCACATATAACGTATAATGCACAAAAATACAGAAAACCAATTGATTACATTGACTTTGCTGCTGGGTGGACCTATAATTATAAGTGCAAAAGCACATGAATGATACAAAAACACAATTAAATCAAAATCATCAGAAAGTGAGGTTCATCAAATGAAAGTAGGAATCATTGGAGCAGGGAGAATCGGAAAGGTACATGCAAAAAATATCTCTATGTTTGTGCCGGAGGTTGAGATCAAGACAGTTGCGGATCCGTTTATGAACGCAGAAACAGAAAGCTATCTAAAAAACTTAGGGGTCCGGGAAGTGACAAAAGAAGCCCGGGATATTTTAAATGACAGGGAAATCGAGGCTGTTCTGATATGTTCTTCCACAGACACTCACTCAAAATACATCATAGAGTCCGCCAGGGCAGGGAAACATATCTTCTGCGAAAAACCGGTTGACTACGATTTAGATAAGGTTCATGAGGCTGTCAAGGCGGCTTGTGATGCCGGAGTAAAGCTTCAGATCGGATTTTGCCGCAGGTTTGACCACAACCACAGGGGAGTGTACGACGTGGTGAAATCCGGCAGGATCGGGGATGTACATATGATCAGGATCAGCTCCAGGGATCCGGAGCCGCCGGCCATTGACTATGTAAAAGTATCCGGAGGAATTTTTTACGATATGATGATTCACGATTTTGACATGGCAAGATTCCTGGCCGGCTCAGAGGTAACAGAAGTCCATGCGGCAGGTTCTGTGCTTGTTGACCCGGAGATCGGGAAAGCGGGGGATGTGGATACTGCCGTGGTTACCTTAAAGTTTGAAAACGGAGCCATCGCAGTCATAGACAACAGCAGAAAGGCTGTGTACGGATATGATCAGAGAGTAGAGGTATTCGGTTCCAAAGGCTGTGTAAGAAATGAAAATGACGTACCAAACACAGTTGTGGTATCTGATGAAGACCGGACGAGCTATGAAAATACATATAAGATCATGTGGGACCGCTACACAGGAGCTTTCGTCTCCGAGATCCAGGCATTCGCAGATGCAGTGTTGAATGATACCGAGACACCAGTGGGCGGAGAAGACGGCCTGTATCCGGTGCTCATGGCTGCAGCGGCGACAAAATCCCTGAAAGAAGGAAGACCGGTCAAAATCGCGGAGGTAGAATAAAATGGGTTTAAGAAAATGTGCATGTATCGATACTTTATACACAGAGCTGCCCTGGAACGAACGTTTCCAGGCAGCCAAGGATGACGGGTTTGAAGCTGTGGAATTCTGGGACTGGAGAATCCGGGATCTTGAGGAAACAGCGAAGGCCGCAAAAAATGCAGGAATCCAGATCAGCGGGTTTAACGGTGATGCTGATTATTCCCTGGTGGACCCTGAGCATAAGGAGAAGTATCTGACTGAGTTAAAAAAATCCATCGGAGCGGCTAAAAAAGTAGGAGCGCTCAGTGTCACGATCCATTCCAACGCTTTGGGGGACGGCGGAGTTGTTGTAAACCATTATGATCACCTGTCGGATACAGTAAAGCTCTGCGCGATGTACGACACACTCTTGGAATGTGCCAAGCTTGCCGAAAAAGAAGATATCAATGTCAATCTGGAAGCGCTGAACATTACAACAGACCATGAGGGGAACTTCCTGAAATATACTCAGATGGGTGCAGAAATATGCAGTCTCATCGGTTCCCCGAGACTGAAACTATTGTATGATGTTTATCATATGCAGATCAATGAAGGCTGCATCTGTGACACAATTAGTAATTACAGCGGGCAGTTCGGACATATCCATGTGGCAGACGCACCGGGAAGACATGAACCGGGTACTGGTGAGATCAATTATAAAAAGGTGATCAGACATCTTGAGGAATGCGGATATGAGGGTTACGTGGGATATGAATTGTTTCCTCTCACCGATACAAAAGCTGCAGTTAAGGCAATCATGGAAGAATGTTAATGCGCAGGAAAAAGGATGGGTATAAATTATGAAGAAAATATCATTTGGAACGAGAGTCGCCTACGGGTGCGGCGATACGGCATGTAACATCGTCTACGGCATGATCTCCACCCTGCTCACCCTGTTTTACACAGACTACGCGGGTGTCTCTCCCATCACCATCGGTATGGTCATGTTAATCTCAAGGGTTTTTGACGGTAGCTCAGATCTGATCATGGGATTCCTTGTGGACAGGACAAAATCCAGGTGGGGAAAATCCAGGCCGTGGCTGCTGTGGATGACGGCCCCTTATGCGATTGCCGCAATCTTAATGTTTACTGTGCCTCATTCCACAGAGTTTGTAAAAGGCATCTACATATTTGTAACCTATAACCTGACAACGACGGTTATCTACACGGCGATCAATGTTCCATACGGATCGCTCTCAACCATGATGACTAGGGATTCATACCAGCAGGATCTGCTTTCCATTTTCCGCATGATTTTATCTCCGGTGGGAAGGATCATATCTGTCACATTTACCATGCCGTTGGTAAAGCTGTTCGGGGATGACCAGTCAGCATGGGTCAAGACCATGTTTCTGTGGGTTGCCATTGCCGTTGCGCTCCTGCTGTTCTGCTTTTTTAAGTGTGAAGAGACAGTGAAAGTGGACGTAAAAAAAGAAAAGAAGGTCTCTGTAAAGAAGAATCTGAAAGCACTTCTCACCAACAAATATTTCTGGTGCGTGCTGGGGCTCTGGTCCATCCAGGTCATTCATCAGACCATCGTAGGGACTGATCTTCCTTATTACTGTAAATATGTATTCAAAAATGATTCGTGGATGTACAGCGCCCTGTATTTTCTTGAGACAGCGGTCATGATACTGGGGGCTATGGCTTGTCCGTTCCTGATCAAAAGGTGGGGAAAACGGAATGTGACCCTTGCTGGAAGTATCTTAGCCGTGGTGTCCCATCTTCTGATCCTGGTAAATCCATTCAGTTTCCAGTGGTTCTTTGTTGTGACCCTGATTCGTTCTGTTGGTGTATCCCAGCTTTCCGCCACGATCTTCGGCATGCTGGGTGACGTAGTGGAATACGGCTACTGGAAAAACGGCTTCCGTCAGGAAAGCCTGATCTTCGGAGGAGCAAGCCTTGGATTTAAGGTGGGGACTGGTATCGCCAGTGCATTGATGACTGGACTGATGACAGCCAGCGGCTATATCAGCTCCACCAGCGGAAATGTGGTACAGCCGGCTTCCGCAGTGAATACGATTGGAAATATCTATAAATTTGGTCCGGTCATCATATGGGTGGCAGCGATCATTCTTCTGCTGATCTATAAGCTTGACAAGGAGTATCCGTCCATCTCCAAAGAACTGGAGGAGAGAGAACTGAACGAGGCATAGAAAGGAATAAGAAATGTTGGACAAAAATAAAGTGAAGCTGGGCATTGCGCCCATCGGCTGGACAAACGATGACATGCCGGATCTTGGGAAGGAAAATACATTTGAGCAATGTATAAGTGAAATGGCACTGGCTGGTTTTACGGGATCTGAGATCGGCGGCAGATACCCGAAGGACCAGGGGATCTTAAAGAAGGCATTAAGCCTCAGAGGCATCGAGATCTGTAACTGCTGGTTCTCTGCATTTCTGCTTACCAAACCTTACGGGGAGGTTGAAAAAGAGTTCATAGACCAGGCACGGTTTCTGAAAGATATGGGTGCGAAGGTGATCGGTGTCTCCGAACAGAGTTACAGCATCCAGGGGAAGGATGTCCCGGTCTTTGAAGGAAAATATGTGATGAATGAGAAAGAGTGGAAGAGACTGACGGATGGGCTGAACAGGCTCGGGAAGGCAGCCAGGGAGATCGGTATCACATTGACGTATCATCACCATATGGGAACGGTGATACAGACAGAGGAAGAGATTGACCGTTTTATGGATTCGGTGGATCCGGAGCTGGTATTCTTACTGTTTGACAGCGGTCACTGTTCCTTCGCTGGGATCTCACCCGTAAAGATCCTTGAAAAATATATCGGCAGAACAAAACATATTCATTTGAAGGATCTGCGCACCGATGTTGTAAAACGGGCAAAAGAAGAGAAGTGGAGTTTCTTAAAAGGAGTCAGGAACGGAACCTTCACAGTGCCTGGGGACGGGGATGTAGACTTTGAACCTATCTTTGACTTGATCGGATCAAGGGGGTATGAAGGTTATGTGGTCGTGGAGGCCGAACAGGACCCCGCAGTGGCGAATCCTTTGGAATATGCTATGAAAGCCAGAAACTATATAAAAGAAAAAACAGGCCTGTAAGACAACAAAGAGGAACCGTTCCATTTCATAAGAGCGGTTCCTCTTTGTTATTTGTAAGCGCTGACTCTAAGTCTGCGGAATGGCTGAAAACATGTTCCGTCAGGCTGAAGAGCTGTCTGCAGGGAGGCTTCTATGACTTCATGCCGGAAGGCCTCTTTTTGAGCCTCAGGGACACATTTGATAAAAGGTACGATGCTGGGCTGGTCGATCCACCGGATCATTTCATCAGGGTTTGAAAAATACCGGTCCGCATTTTCTTCTATGATCTCTGCAGAGGTAAATCCAGACTGCTTCATGAAAGCTTCATATTCGTTTTTGGAAGGCATAAACCATGGCCATTCAAAGAAGGTGAAGTATGGTTTAAATGGGTCAGTTTCCATAATCCTGCGGATGGATCCAAAGAAATCAGAACAGTTTCCCTGTCCGGCAAAATTCCATAAGATCCTTCCGCCAGGTTTTAACGCGGCGTGAGAGTGCCTTAAAAGAAGGGAGTGGTCCTTTACCCAGTGCAGTGCAGCGTTGGAGAAGATCACGTCAAACTCTTCTTTAAACGCCATATCAGCCATGTCCATATGATAAAACTGTAAATTATACTTCTCAAGCTGTCTTGCCGTCTTAATCATTCCTTCAGAGGCATCGATCCCCACAACTTTTCCTTCAGGGGCCAGAAGGGATAACTGTTCTGTCAGAACCCCGTCCCCGCAGCCTAAGTCCAGAATGGATTCCTTTCCCGTTAGATTCAATTCTAAAATTAACCGAGTACCCCATTCCTTTTGATGCCTTGAAGCTTTTTTATACTTTTCACCGTTGAATTCATATGTCTCCATTCATTTTACCCTCCTTGCCGATTGAATTGATCTGCCTATTATATCACGCCGCTGAGCGAGGATTCAATCAAATTGACTGTTGCCAAACAAAAGAAGGCGTGGTATGATATTTGTGAAATGAAAAAAAATATAAATTTTTAAAAATAATTAAAAATTTTTGCAAAGCCAGGAGGGGCATTATGAAGGCTAAAGGTGTGAGAATGTATGGGGCAAAAGATATCCGGCTGGAAGAGTTTGAACTGCCGGAGATCAAAAAAGATGAGGTGCTTTTGAAGGTCATGAGCGACAGCATCTGTATGTCTACATGGAAGGAAGTAAAACTGGGAAGCGGTCATATCCGCGTACCTGACGATATCGCAGACCATCCAGTCATCATCGGACATGAGTTTTCCGGAGTGATCGAAAAGGTGGGATCTAAATGGGCAGATGAGTACAAAGCTGGAGAACGGTTTGTTGTGCTGCCGGGTATCCCGGATCAGATGGGGGCACCGGGTTATTCCTATGAGCACTTCGGAGGCGCGGTAACTTACTGCATCGTTCCAAACGATGTCATTGAAAAAGGCTGCCTGCTCCACTATGACGGTGATGCTTTCTATGAGGTTTCTGTGTCAGAGCCTATGTACTGCATCATCGGCGGTTATATGGCCAACTACCACACCAAACCGGAGACCCATGAACATTTTATCGGGGCAAAAGAGGGCGGAAATATCGCAATTCTTGGAGGATGCGGACCGATGGGGCTGGGCGCTATCAGCTATGCGCTCGCTATGGAAAATAAACCTAAAATGGTTGTAGTCACAGAGATTAATGACGACCGAATTAACAGGGCAAGAGAAGTAATCTCAGAAGAGGATGCCAAGGCGAGGGGCGTTGAGCTTCATTATGTAAATACAGCAAAGATGGACGATGAAGTCAAAGAACTGATGGATCTCACCGGAGGAGAGGGATATCATGATGTGTTTGTATACGCTCCGGTAAAAGCCATCGCGGAGACAGGAAACAAGATCCTTGCGTTTGACGGATGCATGAACCTTTTTGCAGGACCTGCCGACAGTGGATTTTCCGCAGACATGAACCTGTATGACTGCCATTACAGAAATACTAAGCTTCTGGGATCTTCAGGGGGCATTAAAGCAGACCTTCTGGAAGCGCTCGATCTGATCGCGAAGAAAGAGGTAAATCCGGCCGTTATGATCACTCATGTCGGAGGCATCGATGCAATCGTTGACACAACCCTTCATTTACCTGAGATACCGGGAGGAAAGAAGCTTACTTATACACAGTTTGAAATGCCGTTAACTGCCATTGATGATTTCAGAAAACTGGGTGAGACGGATCCTCTGTTTGCGAAACTCGCGGATGCCTGCGATAAGAATCAGGGATTATGGAATAAAGAAGCAGAAGAGATTTTATTAGATCATTTCGGAGTATAATATATGTTTGCAAGAGAGCGGAAAGAAGAATTGCTCGCCTACATGAGAATACATAAAAAGGCTGGCATCCATGAATTATCGGAAGAATTCCATGTGACCGGCGCCACCATAAGGTCCGACTTGAGTGAATTGGAGAAAGAGGGACACTTGATTCGGACCCACGGCGGTGCACTGTTAAAGGAAGATGAAGTTACTAAGGAGGCATTTCTTGCCTCCCGGTGGAATTTAAACCCGGATAAAAAAAGGATCATCGCCGAGGGGGCAAAGGAATATGTCAGTGAGGGTGATATCATCTTGATCGACAGCGGTTCCACCATGCTGGAGTTTGCAAAGGTTCTGACGGACTTCAACGACTTGAAGGTTGTGACAAACGATCTGAACATCGCTCTTGAACTGCAAAAAAAGCCTTCGATCCAGGTGATACTGATCGGAGGAACTGTAAGGAACCAGTTTGAATGCACCTTTGGTTCTCTGGGGATCGAATTCCTTGAGAGGATTTCTGTGGATAAACTGTTTTTATCACCGAATGCTTTATCTGTGTCCAAAGGGCTGACCACGCCAAATGAGGAGACGGCAGCGATGAAGCGTGCGATGATGAGAACCGCTACGGAAGCATACATGCTGTGCGACAGTACGAAGATTGGACGCAAAACCTTTTGCCGGTTTGCGAGGCTCTGTGATTTTCAGTATCTGATCACAGATGATGGGATTGGAAGTGCTGACAAAAAGGAACTTGAAAAACAGGGAATGAAGGTAAAGGTGTGCAGGATGAAGACCGGGGACTGACTTGGTCTTTATCTGGCCACCGATAATGAGTTAAAATTTTATTTTCGAAAAAAGGGGAGAAAAATGATGAAAATTATTCTCCCTTTTTTGTGTTAGGAGGATCAGTAAAACCACGTTTTTATGCAGTTTGTAAGGGATAAATAAGGGAAAATATGTAAGAAAACTTTGTCAAAAATTCTTCTGCAAAATTTACCACTGGCAATAGTGGACGTATAAAAATACAATCAATATAATGGAATTATAGATAAACGTTTATCAAGTTAATACCATTAACCGCAGAAATAAATTATACCAAAAAAGAGGACAAAAAAGGAGGATTGTTATGGCAAATGGTTTCAAAGCTAAAGTCCAAAAAATGGGCGGCTTCCTGTCAGGAATGGTCATGCCGAACATTGGAGCATTGATTGCCTGGGGTATTTTCACATCTTTGTTCCTGAAGACTGGATATTTTCCAAATGCAAAACTGGCCGAAGTAATTGAGCCTACACTTAAGTTCTTAATTCCATTGTTATTTGCTTACACTGGGGGGCATACTGTTTACGGAAGACGTGGTGCTGTAGCAGGTACCGTAGCAACAATCGGTGTTATCGTTGGATCTGACGTAACGATGATGATCGGTGGTATGGTAATGGGACCTCTCGGTGCGTGGATCATCAAACAGGTTGATAAAATCTTTGACGGTCACATAAAACCAGGTCTGGAAATGTTAGTAGATAACTTTTCACTTGGTATCGTGGGAGCAATCATGATGATACTTGGCTACATGATCGTAACACCGATCTTCTCAGCAATCACAGGTGTGTTAACAGTTGCCGTTGATTTCCTTGTAAGCCACAGCTTAATCCCATTGACAGAAATCTTTGTAGTTCCTGGACAGGTACTGTTCCTGAACAACGCGATCAACCATGGTATCTTTACACCGTTGGCGATCGAGCAGGCAGCAGAAACAGGGAAATCTATTTTGTACTTAATCGAAGCAAATGGTGGTATGTGGGCAGGTCTTGTATTAGCATTCTGTGTATTCGGTAAAGGAATGGCTAAAAAATCTGCACCAGGTGCGGCAATCATTCAAATCATCGGTGGTATTGGAGAAGTTTCTTTCCCATATGCACTGATCAAACCGATCACACTCTTAGGGCCTATGCTCGGTGGTATCGCAGCAGTATTCTGGCTTCAGATCATGGACGGTGGTGCTGTAGCAGCCGTATCTCCTGGTTCTTTGATCATGTTAATCGTTATGTCACCAAAGGGCAAACTATTTGTCAACTTGATGGCTTACTTGATAGCAACCGTGGTATCCTTTGCGGTGACAGCATTCTTCTTAATGAGGGATAAAACACCAGAGGATGAACAGGAAGTTGCTGGAATCGACATGAGCCAGTTTGTGGAAAGCCACAGCGCTCCTGGAGAAGAGAAAAAAGCAGCAGCAACAGATACAACTCTTCCGAAAAAAGAAGTTAAAAAAGTTGCATTTGCATGTGATGCTGGAATGGGGTCCAGCGCAATGGGTGCTTCTATGCTGAAGACACAGCTGAACAAGATTGGAATGTTCATTGATGTCAGCCATGTATCCATTCATCAAATTCCAGCAGACATAGATGTTATCGTAACGAACGAAAACTTATATGAAGCTGCAAAAAATTCAGCTCCTGCAGGAGTTCCGGTCATAGCGATCGAAAACTTCCTGGATGCGGCAGAACAGGCAGCAATCGCAAAGAAGATTAAAGACATGTCTGAATAGTCAGGCTGCGGCGCCATAATTGAATGATTATGGCGCCTTATAAGTAAAGGAGCTGCAAAATTATGCTGATGTCTAATCGTGTAAAAGATATCATACAGATTGTCTTAAGCAGCCGTGGTTTCGTAACCATGAAAGCTATTGCCAATAAAATGAATGTCTCAGAGAGGACCGTGTACCGGGAAATCCCCGAGGTGACTGAAGTGTTAAGGCAGTATCAGATTACATTGAAAACGGTGAGCAAAAAAGGAATCCGGGCTGTCGGTCTGCCTGAACACATTCAGAAACTCCAGACAGAATTAGGAGAACATAAAAAACTCCAGGTAGTGGACCCTAAGGAACGAATGTATTTTGTTCTCTTAGAGCTGCTTCATCAGGATGACTTCATGAAGACAGAAGCATTGGCAATCGATATGGGCACATCTCTTCCGACAATCAGGAATGATCTGAAAAAGATTGAAAAGATTCTTCCGGAGTACAATATTAAATTAATCTCAAAAAAGGGAGACGGAATCTGCCTGGGCGGTGAGCAGGTGGCGAGAGATCATCTGATGGTCAATATCATAATGAAAAACACAGATATGGATGTGATCGTACACTGGCTTGCGGGGAATGTCAGACAGTTTCATCCATTTATGCAGAAGTTGGATGAATACGGATACATGGATCTGTTTCAGACCTGTGAAAAAATATTAAAAGATATCAGCCATAAACTGATTCAGAAAAACTATCAGATACTTGATCAGAATTATGCTGAATTAGTCATGTTGGTGTCGCTGCTGATTCGCAGACACAAAATCGGTAATCGGAAATACAGTACAGATTTTACCGTGGAACATGTGGACAAGAATCTGAAAAAACTTGTTGCCGCATTGATCCGGATGTTGGAAAAGAAATATTCTATTTCCCTGGGCGAGGCAGAGAAAGAATATCTTCTGTGGGTTATGGATATCAGTGTCGGAAAACGGAACAATGAAAATGTGTTTGTCAAAAATTTTGTGCTCAGGCCAAAGATTGAAGAGTTTGTGGAGCTGGTAGAAAGGCGTATGGGCATTAACCTGAGCCAGGATACAAAGCTTATGGACGGACTGTTGACACATATCGATAAAGCCCTGGTGCGGACAAGGAGCGGAATGAGTATCTCGAATCCGATCATCCGCGACATTGAAAAAGATTATTCGCAGCTGTTTTCCATTATAAAAGATACGGTCAGAAAAGTCTTCCCGGATGATTATTTTCCGGATGATGAGATAGGGTATCTGGTATTATATTTTGCGGTATCATTGGACAACATTACAAAGAAGACATTCCGGGTGCTGGTGGTATGTTCCAGCGGCATGGGATCTTCCAAGATGCTGGCCAGCCGTCTGGAGAGGGAGATACCCGAGATTTATGTAAGAAAGATTGTATCTTTGGTAGGATTGGGAGAAGAAGACTTAAACGATTATGACTTGATCCTGTCAACCATCCCGCTGTATTTAAAAGACAGGGAGTATCTGAAAGTTTCTCCGCTCCTGAATGACAATGAGCTGGAGATTGTAAAAGAAAAAATAAGAAGGCACAAGCATCAGACTTTAAGGAAGATTGAGGAACAGGAAAGAAAGGCGGCGGAGTTAGAAAGCAGCAACAGCATCGTATCTTTAAAACAGTTAAAACAATTAACTACGTGGGCAGTAGACTTATTGACTGAATTCCATGTGTATGAAATTAATAACCTGAAGGATGAAAACCACTTATTCTCAAATCTGGAACATACGATCTGGGAAGCCGGGATCTTCATCGGTGAACAGGAGATTAAAAATTATGTGATCCGGCATGCAAATGAATGCCGTTTTACAATACCAACGACGGAAATCAGTTACTTTGAATGTTATTTAGAGAAAATAAAAAAACCGCTTTTTTTCGTTTACCATTTAAAAGAAAAACGAATGGTAGATCCTCAGGAGGGGGATGCGATCAGTAACATTATATTTTTCTTCTATCCAACGGAAATGGATGAAGTACAGCAGATGTTTCTGCGCTATATTACTGAATTGATCATCGAAGACCGGGATGTCATGAAGTTAATAGAGAAGGGCGACGAAGAAGAAATCAGGCAATGCTTTGGACACAGGTTCAGACATTATATAGGAGAATCAATTTAGGAGGTTTCATTATGGCAGATAGGAAGAGTATTTTTAACGAAGACAACATCAGATTGAACGCAGCTTTTGCTACGAAGGAAGAAGCTATCCGGGCTGCGGGGCAGATCCTTGCAGACAATGGTTATGTAAAAGAAGAATATATAGATGACATGCTGAAGAGGGAAGAAGTGGTCTCTACCTACATCGGCAATCACATTGCGATTCCGCACGGCATCGTAAAATCCGAAGAAAGGATTATGGCTTCAGGAATTTCTTTTATCCAGGTTCCTGAGGGCGTAAACTATGAAGGAAAAACTGCAAATGTCATCATCGGAATTGCAGGTAAGAACAATGAGCATATTGAGATTTTAGGAGATATCGCAGTGGCATGCTCAGATCTTGACAACGTAGAAAAACTTAGAAATGCAAAGACCAAAGAAGAAATACTGAACGTATTTAAAGATGTGGTCCGCTAGAATTGACGGAGGGAAGAAAATGAAAGCAGTACACTTTGGGGCTGGCAAGATCGGCCGCGGATTCATTGCAGATTTATTGCATGATACAGGATATGAAATCGTATTCGTGGACGTAAACGAGAAAGTCAACGCGGAACTGAACAAATACCATAACTACTACTTGTATGTGATCGAGGAGGATTACAGGAGAAAAGAAATCGACAAGGTTTCTGCACTTTCACCGATTACAGAAGAAGATAAAGTCGTGGAAGCGATCGTGGAAGCAGACGTAGTCACTACGGCAGTGCTGGCAGACAATTTCCCTAAAATTGCAGGCACTCTTGCAAAAGGGCTGAAGGCCAGATTAGGAGCAGGCAAAGAAAGAGTCAATGTGATCCCCTGTGAGAACGCATTGTTCAACGGAGATCTGCTTTTAAAGGAACTTGTCAGAACTGGAATTGCTTCTGAGGATGACTTCTTAAAAGCAGCGGCATTCCCGAATACGGCAGTAGACCGTATGGTATTCGGTACCGACAAAGACGGCAGAGACGGAATTGACATCGGAAAAGATCACGAGCTGGCAGTGGAAGTGAACAAGCTGGTAGACCCTGAGAAACTTCCGATTACCGGAGCAGAATATACCGATAATCTTCAGAAATTCCTGGAGAGAAAACTTTATACGATCAACTGCGGACACGCATGGTCCGGTTATATCGGAAAACTGATGGGATATGAGATTATCCAGGATTACTTCGCGGTGCCGGAAAATATAGAAATGACAAGAGAAGTCATGAGAGAAGTTGCGGCCCTGATGGTTGCAAAACATGGATTTACCGAGAAGGAAATGGAAGACTACATTACATTCGCATTAAACCGTTTCTGTACTCCTGGCATCAAAGACACGATCACACGTATTTCCAGAGCACCGATCAGAAAGCTTGCACCGAATGACCGTCTGGTGGGACCAGCTGTACAATGTGAGGAAAGAAACCTTAAAAATACACTTCTCTTGAGAGGTATCGCAGCAACATTCCTGTTTGATGTCAAAGAAGATGAGCAGTCAGTTGAACTGCTTCAGTATGTGGCTGATAACGGCATTGAAGATGCAGTGACTCATTTTACAGGCATTAAAGCGGGAACCAGAATGTTTGATGAGATTGTCAAAGATTACAACGAATTAAAGGAAGGAAAATAAAATGAAATTACAGTTAGCATTAGATGAGATGAACCTTGTAGATGCACTTCGTTTCGCTGACAAGGTTGCGGAGCACGTTGACATCATCGAAGTGGGAACTCCTTTTGTTATGGACGAAGGAATGAGGGGTGTGCGTGAATTTCACCGTTTCTTCCCGGACAAAGAGATCCTGGCCGATTTAAAGATCATGGACGGCGGATATCTGGAAGCAAGCTATGCCTATGAGGCGGGTGCCGCTTATGCGACAATCCTTGGTGTTTCTGATAATCTGACCATTGAAGGTGCTTTAAAGGCTGCAAGAGATTATGACAGAAAACTCGTTGTGGATATGATCTGTGTGGAAGATCTTCCGGCCAGAATCACGAAGATGGAAGAAATCGGAGTTGACATCCTGGCAGTTCATACAGGGGCTGACCAGCAGGCAGCAGGCAGAGAGCCGATCCAGGATCTTCAGGTCATGACAGAACATGCAAAGAAGGCTCAGATCGCTGTTGCCGGAGGTATCAACAGCAAGACCATCGATAAATATGTTGCCTTAAAACCGGAGATTATTATTGTAGGATCTGCGATCGGACACGCAGAAGATCCGGTTGCGGAAGCAAAGGCGATCAAAGACGCGATGCTTTAAATCACACTTTGAGACTGGAGGTAAAGATTATGACAGAATGTAAAAATATGATGGCGATTCTCGGAGAATTAACCGACAACGCAAAAGAAGTAGATAATGAACAGATAGAGGAAGTGGAAAAACTGATCACAGAGGCAAAAAGAATTTTTGTAAGCGGTGCGGGACGCTCCGGATTTGCTGCCAGAGGATTTTCCAACCGCCTGATGCATCTTGGGTATACCGTATTCTTTGTCGGTGAGCCGACCACACCGTCTATTCAGGCAGGAGATCTGCTGATTGTCGGCTCCGGTTCCGGAAATACCGCAAGCCTTGTGTCTAATGCCAAGAAGGCAAAGAGCCAGGGTGCAAAGGTGGCGACAATTACAATGTTCCCTGAGAACACAATCGGATCTATGGCGGATGCGGTGATCACACTTCCAGGAGTCACAAAGAAGTGTGACAATCATGAAGGAGCGGGAACTGTTCAGGCTGCCGGTTCCGGATTCGAGCAGTTAAGCTGGATTACATATGACTGTATGGTTATGGATCTGATGAGGCTCACAAATCAGTCAGATGACGATCTGTTTGCAAGACATGCAAATATGGAGTAATAACAAATATGACAATACGGATGTGATTATGATCCCGGAAATTATAGAAACTTTAAAGGATTTAAAAGTGTTTGCAATCAATGGCCCTCATGCATCACCGCTTTCTGGGGTTGCCTGAGAAGAATATGATAGTACAAAAGAAGAGCTGGATAATCTGGAAAACCTTCCGACGCTGACGGGAGAGATTCCGGATTCTATTTACAGAGCAGCATTTGATCCGATAAGAAAACTTTTCAGCGGAGACAGGCTTACTGGGACAGCGCAGAGGTGCCTGGAACATGGTCTTCCTTATGAAGCTCTGAAAGCCAGACGACTGATAAAATAATAAAGACATTTTTAGCAGAAAAGCTGTGTTTCCCTTCATCCGGGACACAGCTTTGTTTGTTATTTATCCTGATCTTATGTTACAATAAGTCTGTATTTTATGTTTAGCAGCAGTGGAAAAAATACAGGAAAGGGTGTGTATATTGTGGATTATACATTTGATGTCATTATCATAGGAGCAGGACCTTCCGGGATTTTCTGCGCGTATGAGCTTTCACAAAAGAAACCGGATTTAAGGATATTAATGATAGAGAAGGGAAGAAGGATTGAAGACCGGTCCTGTCCCAAAAGAAAAACAAAAGTGTGTGTGGGCTGTAAGCCATGTTCCATTACTACCGGATTTGCAGGTGCAGGCGCGTTTTCTGACGGAAAGCTTTCCCTGTCTCCTGATGTGGGCGGAAATCTGCCGCAGATCCTTGGCTACGAAAAGACAGAACAGCTGTTGAAAGAATCTGATCAGATCTATTTGAAATTTGGGGCGGACACAAAAGTGTACGGACTGAATGAAGAAAAAGAAATTGCCAGGATCAGAAAAAAGGCAATTAAAGCCAATCTGAAATTAATCGAGTGTCCGATCCGGCATCTGGGCACGGAAGAGGGGTATAAGATATACCAAAGGCTTCAGGAACACCTGCTTGGTGCCGGAGTCAGGATAGAATTTAACACCATGGTTGAAAATATCATGACTGCAGAAGGACGGGTGCAGGGTGTTGTCACCGATAAAGGAGATACTTTCTATGCAGAGGAAATTGTAGCCGCCGTGGGCAGGGAAGGATCTGAATGGCTCAGCAACCTGTGCAGGGAACACGAGATTGAGACTGAGGTGGGAACGGTAGATGTAGGCGTCAGAGTGGAAGTCCGGGATGAAATCATGGAAGAACTGAACAAGAGCCTGTACGAGGCAAAGCTGGTATATTATACGCCGACCTTTGACGACAAGGTTCGTGTGTTCTGTACCAATCCTTCAGGGGAAGTGGCTACAGAATATTATGAGGACGGACTCGCTGTGGTAAATGGCCATGCATATAAGGCAGAAAAATATAAGACGAAGAATACAAATTTTGCAATTCTTGTATCGAAAAATTTCACGAAGCCGTTTAAAGAGCCTATCCAGTACGGGAAACACATCGCACAGCTGAGCAATATGCTCTGTGACGGAAAGATTCTTGTCCAGAGGTTCGGGGATTTTGTCAGAGGACGCAGGACGACGGAGGAACGCCTTCTCAGAAATAACATTACGCCGACTTTAAAAGACGCGGTGCCCGGGGATCTGTCATTGGTATTTCCTTACAGAATCATGAAAGCGATTGAAGAGATGATCTATGCACTGGATCAGGTGACGCCGGGGATGGCCAGCGATGAAACGCTGCTCTATGGAGTGGAAGTAAAATTTTATTCCAATAAAGTCGTCACAGACCAGTCGTTTGAAACCAACATCAAAGGCCTTCGGGCGATCGGTGATGGAGCCTCCGTTACAAGAGGCCTTCAGCAGGCATCGGCTAACGGACTCAGCGTTGCCAGGAGTATTTTAAAGACGAAGGGAGTTTTTATATGAAATATATATGTACAGTCTTATCCGTATCAGATATTAATAAATCCAGAAAGTTTTATGAGGATTTATTCGGATTGGAGCTTTATCAGGATTACGGTATCAATATATCCTTCACCTGCGGTCTTTCACTGCAGCAGAACTTTGACTGGCTGGTGAACATTCCAAAAGAGAGAGTTCAGAAAAAAACAAATAACATTGAAATCTGTTTTGAAGAAGAGGATTTTGATGGATTCTTGAAAAGGCTGAAAACTTTCACGGATATTGAGTGTTTGGGGGATGTGATTGAGCATGGCTGGGGACAGCGTGTCGTCAGGTTTTATGATCTGGACGGGCATCTCATCGAGGTGGGAGAGTCAATGAAGATGGTGATCACCCGATTCCTGAATTCGGGGCTGACTATGGAAGAGATTTCAGTGAAGATGGATGCTTCAGCAGAAGATCTGCAAAAATTATTAGACAATGAAGAATGATATTTTGAAAACAAAAAAAGCAGGTCCCTCTATTGTGGGGTACCTGCTTCTGCTTCTTCAGATTCTTCGGTTTCTTTCCGGCAGGAAGAATGAAGGTATGCTTCATTGGCAGCCTTGCCCGCTGCTGTCAGACGTTCCAGTCCTTCTTCCGAGCAAAGGAAAGAACCGATCGGATAAGGTGTCTTTGTATATATGCCGTGGAAATCCGTGCCGCCGGTCATAAATAAGTCATGTTCTTTGGCCAGGGATCTGATATGATCCATGGTCCGCTCATCATTTCTCGGATGATTCAGTTCGATACCGTCAATGAGTTTTTCTTCAATGAGCATTTCCATGAGCATGGGATTTTTGTATTCTCCCGGATGAGCCAGAACGACAATGCCGCCGCAGGAACGGATCAGACTTACTGCTTCATGGGTTGTCATATCTTTCTGGGGCAGCTTGTATTTAGAACCGGATGAAAAAAGCTCTCTGTGGAGTTCTCCAATAGGGGTTCCTGTATATCCCAAAGAAGCCAGGACCTGCATCATATGTACTTCGTACAGGGTGGTACTTTCACGGGCGGCCTCAAAGAGCTGTTCTTTTGTGATCGGATAATCTTCCATGATTTTTTCGTACATGGCAAGCTTCGTCTGCCGCTGATATTCCAGATACCGGTCAAGTTTTCTCTGAAGTTTCTTTACATCGGCGGGATAGTAGCAGAGAAGGTGAGGTTTTGTATCTGAAGCCTCGTGGACAGAGTTGATCTCGACTCCGGGGATGACATTGATCCCAAGTTCTTCTCCGAGAGCAAGCACAGCGGGAATAGAGTGGGTGGAATTGTGGTCTGTTACGGCGATATAATCCAGGCCGACGCGTTTCGCCTGGGAGATCAGCTGGTCGACGTTTAAAGCGCCGTCGGACAGCACAGTATGTGAATGAAGATCTGCTTTCATTTTTAAATTCCTCCTAGTAATTTGGCTGATTATATTATATCATGAAGATAAGCAGATTTAACAGAAATACTTATAAAATAAAAGACTGATCAGGCAGAAAAAGGGGGCTATCGATATGAATTTAGAAGATTTTTATAGAGGAAGAGACGAAGATTATCCGGTAATCATCGGAAGATTTATGGGAAATGAGAATCTTTTAAAAAAGTTTGTCAAGAATTTTGCGGATGATCCAACCTATGGACGGCTTTGCGAAGCGAGATACGCTTTCATTTTCAGAAAATATTTTGAGGTATTCGGACGACATACTGTGATCAAGGAAGTGAGCCAAAAGATCGGAAGAACAGATATCATCTATGACTATGACAAGCAGGTATTGGTGAACAATCTGGAAGGACTGAGTATGAACAATAATGATATGAGATCATCGGAAATCAACGGGCAAAGATCGTTTGATTTCCTTTGGTCTCATTTGTTTTAGGATCAGATTTTTCTCTGATACATTTTCTTTATAAATCCGGTCAGGGCGTACAGAAGCATAGCGATGATGCATAAGATAACGATAGACATTAGTACCCAATCCATTTTAAATACCTGGCTTCCGTAGATGATCAGGTATCCAAGGCCGGAGCGCGCGGCCAAAAATTCTCCGATGATCACACCTACAAGAGAAAGTCCGATATTTACGTTCATAATGCTCAAAAGCAGCGGAATACAGCTTGGTATGACTGCCATGGTCAGGCAGTCTTTTTTGGTTCCTCCGAGAGTCCGGATGAGAGTCAGACGCTCCTT
Source organism: Anaerostipes faecis (assembly GCF_910574135.1). Taxonomy (NCBI): domain Bacteria; kingdom Bacillati; phylum Bacillota; class Clostridia; order Lachnospirales; family Lachnospiraceae; genus Anaerostipes; species Anaerostipes faecis. Next base: position 49,649 of record NZ_CAJSYK010000010.1, read on the forward strand.
ATCTACGTGGAGAAATCCACTGTATAAATTCAGGATGCTTCCGAAAACCGCAATGGAGATCGCGGTGATAATGATGGTTTTCATATTGTTTCCGAGCCAGACGATCAGGATCGGAGCAAGAGCTGATTTCGGGAGACTGTTTAAGACTACAAGGTATGGGTCAATGATCCTGGCAGCCGTGGGGAACCACCATAATATGGTTGCGATCAGCACTGAAAATAAAGTGATCAGCGCAAAGCTTACGAGCGTTTCGGCCAGAGTCACCCCGATATGAAGAAAGATGGAATGGTCTATTACCATGCCGTAAAAACACCGGATGATCCTGCTTGGACTGCTGAAAATAAATCCGTTCAGTATATTCTTTGAAACCGCAGTTTCCCAGGCAAATAAAAGAAGGAGAAGCAGAAGGACCTGGGCAACCCGGATCCAATATTTTTTCCGTTGTATTTGGTTTAAATACTCGGACTGTTCTTTAGAAATTGGATCAGTCATTGATTTCCCTCCATAATTGATTAAAATAATCTTTGAACTCCACTGCATTTCTTGCAGCCTGCGGTGTTTTTTTTCCACAGGTAAGGTGAATAGGCACAATGGTCTTGACAGTTCCCGGACGTTTGGACAGCACAATGACACGGTCGGCCATACTGATCGCCTCAGAAAGATCATGGGTAACGAGGAGAGCTGTTTTTTTCTTTTCTTTTATGATGGTGCCTATATCATCGGATACCTGGAGTCTTGTCTGGTAGTCCAATGCAGAAAATGGTTCATCCAGGAGAAGTATATCCGGGGACAGGGCGAGAGTACGGATCAGAGCAGCCCTCTGGCGCATACCTCCGGAAAGCTGGCTGGGATAAGAATTCTTAAAGTCTTTGAGTCCGTAAAGTTCCAACAGCCGGTCAACTTTATCAAATGCCTCCGGATCTTTGATATTTTGTATCTTGAGTCCCAGAGTAACATTTTCATAAATAGTGCGCCAGGGGAGAAGCTGATCCTTCTGGAGCATATATCCGATATGGTCGGTGGACTCCTCGATCGGCGTGCCGTTGATCTTGATGGTGCCGCCGGACAGGGGAAGAAGCTTTGCAATTAAATGCAGCATAGTAGATTTTCCGCATCCGCTCGGGCCTACTACCGCAACGAATTCACCGCTTAATACATCAAAAGTGACTGAGGAAAGAGCCGTAGTTTCTTGCTTCAGATTATGGTAAGAGTAGGAAACCTGCTCTAAGGAAAGGGCAGTGGTCATTCTTATATCTCCTTTCTTGGGGGATTATAGTATAGATTATGCTGGAAAGAAAAAAGGTGATATTAATCCTTGATATAAGAGAGAACAGCAGACAATAATTAAAGTGTAGACGAAAGTGGTTTGTCTCGGACAATTTCATATTCATCGGTAAAACTGTCGAAAGGCAGTGACACAAAGCCAAGGCTCTCAAAGATTGAGGGTTTGGGGAGTTGAAGTGGGCTTGCCCACTGTGTCCTTGACATCAAATCTTCCAAAAGTTATCATTATGGGCGGATAAGGAGATAACAACATGCATTATGATCATATCATTTCAGGTACATTCTTAAAACGCCCCAACCGGTTTATAGCCATTGTCCTCATCGGAGGACAGGAGGAAGAGGCACACGTAAAGAATACGGGAAGATGCAGGGAACTGCTGATACCAGGAGCCAGGGTTTATCTTCAGCGGCATAACGACCCGAAGCGAAAAACAAAATATTCACTGATCGGTGTGAACAAAGGAAGTCTGATGATCAATATGGATTCACAGGCTCCTAATAAAGCTGTGGAAGAATGGCTGAGAAAGGGAGGAATCTTTCCTTATATAAAAGAGATCAAGGCGGAAAGGAAGTATGGAAATTCCAGATTTGATTTCTTTATCAGAGGAGGAGAACTCATGACGGAAACCAGAGAGGTCTTTGCCGAAGTAAAAGGAGTGACCCTGGAAGAGGATGGAACAGCATGGTTTCCGGATGCCCCTACGGAACGGGGAGTCAAGCATATAGAGGAGCTCATACACTGTGCAAAGGAGGGGTATGAGGCATATATCATCTTTGTCATTCAGATGAAAGGAGTGCATTGTTTCAGGCCCAACGACCGCACCCACAGGGCATTTGGGGATACTCTGAGGAGAGCAGCGGATTCTGGAGTACAGGTACTTGCATTGGACTGCCTTGTAACAAAAGACACAATGGAAATCGATAAAAAAATCCCGGTGATTCTGTAAACAGACCACCGGATCAGGAAGAGGAAGCAGACAATTTTGTTGCTGCCTCCTCTTATTATATCAAGTTTTTTATTCAGCAGCTGGTTCTGCCAGGGAAATTGTCCGGAATATTTTTCTGGATTTCCAGGAGATCAGACAGCAGATCAGACAAGCGCCGTAGACCGCAAAATAAGACTGGCCCTTTAAAACGTCAAACAGGACTCCATATACGGCCTGCCCCAGAGGCTGGGAACACATGGACAGTGCCATAATACAGGAGATGACTTTGCCGATCAGATGGTGCGGTGTCAGAATCTGTACAAATGAGAGCATCTGTACGGTAAACATTGTGGAGCAGACCATCATAAAGAAACTGCACAGGGTGATCACAATGTAGGCTGCCATTGGAAGAATATCCAGATTCAGCACGAGTCCGATCGGGAGGAGGGCTGCTCCGCTGAGCAAAAGCAGAACATGGACACCCTGGATATTCAGCCGTTTTGCAAAGACTCCGGTGAGAATGCCGCCCAAAAGGCCTCCGAGGGCTAAGGCTCCCTGAGCATATCCATAAAGCTGGCTGGACATATGGAGAAACTGCGTGATGATCACAGGCAGGCCTACGATGATCAGGGCACTTAAAAATAAGTTAAATGCGCAGACAATCAGGATTCCTTTCCCTATGACAGGCTGTTCTGTACGGATGAAGCGGAAACTATCTGAAAGATCCTGTTTTACTACCGCAAACACACTGGTTCCCTTTTTCGGCTTTTTAAACGGGATATGGATAAACAGTTCCATTGTGGCAGAAAATAAAAAGCAGACGATGCTCACATATAATATCGGGCAGATTCCGTAAAATCCGTATAAGGCTCCGCCTGCCACCGGACCGATCAGATTGGCCAGAGCATTGACCTGATTGATGACTGCATTTCCGGAAAGCAGACGGTCCGGGCTTATAAGAACAGGAAGGCTTGCCTGGACTGCCGGCTGGTATGCTCCCTGAATGCCGTAGAGGAGCATCAGGGTGATGATCAGAAGCAGTACCAGGGAAACATGACCCAGAGCTGCCGTAAACAGCAGGATCAGTGCGCTGGTCGCGTAATCAAGAATCACCATGATATTTCTTTTGTTGACCCGGTCCGCAACGATTCCCCCTGCGGGTGACAGAAGGATCATAGGAATAAATGAGCAGGCGGTGACTACGCCGAACAGGGATGCAGATCCGGTTTCATTCAAAAGGTACAGAGGAAGTGCAAACCTCAGGATGGAATTGCCGAACAGAGAAATGATCTGTCCGATCACTACGAGGGAAAAATCCCGTGTGAATAGTTTATCGTTCATAAAAACTCCTTTCATACATTCGGTTGGTATGTAAAATGACAAAAAAATTAGTGTTTTCACCAGTCACCAAGACCGGACTGTATGAGTCCAGTCTGAGGACGGATGGATGAGTCAGCTTTTTTCTTCGAGCTGTTTTCGGTAAGATTCAAGCACAAGGAGTGCTTCGTCATCCAGCAGAGGTATTCCGAGCCGTTCCAGCAGATCTTTCATAAACTGTATTTTGTGAATGAGTTCTTCTTCTGTATTTTGGATGATAAATGGATTCATCCAGAGATTGAACAAGATGAGCATGGCTTCTGAAAGTTCTTTTGGATATTCTGTTTTTATGGAACCATCCCTGACTCCTTGTTCCACTAACGGCAGAATCAGCCGGGGTGCCGTATCATTCAGACTGTCAAAAAGCTGTTTCATGAGGAAGCGCGGATTTTTCATGATATTAGGAGCGGCCTTGATGATCAGCTGATTGCCTGGATTGTTTATTGATACGATCATCAGCTTTTTTAATTTTTCAAGTCCTGTACCGGATTCATTCAAAATATCTTCGTAGTCCTTCTCCTGCCCGCCGTAGAGCTGGTCCATGACGGCTTCTATAATCTCACTTTTGGATTTAAAGTGATGATATATGGCGCCTTTCGTCAAATCCCCCAGTTCGTCGATGATATCCTGAATGGTTGTGTGCTCGTAGCCTTTTTCCAGAAATAATTTCAGCGATGCGTCCAAGATCCTCTGCTCTGTAATCTCGGGATATTTATTTCTTGCCATGGAATAACATCCTTTCTTATATACATACTATTGGTATGTATATAAAATAGCAGATACATGGAAGAATGTCAAGAAATGAAAAAATAATACTTGCTTTTTATATGCTAGGTGTTATACTAAATATAGAACAAATAAGATTGGAGGAGTGAAAATGAATATTAATAAGTTTACTCAAAAGTCGGTCGAAGCAGTAAATCAGTGTGAAAAGATTGCTTATGACTGCCAAAACCAGGAAATTGACCAGGAACATTTATTATATAGCCTGCTGACCATAGAAGACAGTTTAATCTTAAGTCTTTTGGAGAAGATGAATGTCAATAAAGATTCCTTTTTGGCCCAGGTACAGCAGCTGCTCCAGAAGAAACCGAAGGTTTCCGGCGGACAGGTATACATGAGCCAGGCGCTGAATCAGGTACTGCTGGCAGGGGAAGACGAGATGAAAGCCATGGGAGACGAATATGTATCTGTGGAGCATCTGTTTCTTGCCATGATCAAAAAGCCAAACAATGCGGTGAAAGAACTGTTCAGAGGTTATGGAATCACCAGAGACCGTTTCCTGGAGGTTTTGTCCAAAGTAAGAGGAGACAAAAAGATAACCACTGATAATCCCGAGGCAACGTATGATACGTTGGAGAAATATGGATACGATTTGGTGAAGCGCGCCAGAGAGCAGAAACTGGACCCCGTGATCGGGAGAGACAGCGAGATCCGGAATGTTGTCCGCATCCTGTCAAGAAAAAGCAAGAATAACCCGGTGCTCATCGGAGAGCCCGGCGTCGGTAAGACTGCGGTAGTAGAAGGACTTGCCCAAAGGATCGTCCGAGGGGATGTACCGGAACAGTTAAAGGACAAGACGATTTTCTCTCTGGACATGGGATCTCTTGTGGCAGGTGCCAAGTACAGAGGAGAATTTGAAGAACGTCTGAAAGCGGTTCTTGAAGAAGTGAAAAAGAGCGAGGGACAGATCATCCTGTTCATCGATGAGCTGCACACGATCGTGGGAGCAGGAAAGACAGAGGGCTCCATGGATGCGGGCAATATGCTGAAACCGATGCTGGCCAGAGGAGAACTCCACTGTATCGGAGCGACTACTCTGGATGAGTACCGTCAGTATATTGAAAAAGACGCGGCTCTGGAGAGAAGGTTCCAGCCGGTCATGGTGGATGAGCCTACCGTTGAAGATACGATTTCTATTTTGAGAGGAATTAAAGAGCGCTACGAGGTTTTCCACGGGGTAAAGATCACAGATGGATCTTTGGTGGCTGCTGCGACCCTGTCAAACCGCTATATTACGGACCGTTTCCTTCCAGATAAAGCTATTGACCTGGTGGATGAGGCATGTGCCATGATCAAGACAGAGATGAACTCCCTGCCTTCAGAGCTGGATGAGGTCCAGAGGAAGATCATGCAGCTGGAAATCGAGGAAGCTGCGCTCAAGAAAGAAGATGATAACCTGAGCAGAGAACGTCTCTTGGAACTTCAGAGAGAATTGGCAGAGATGAGAGAAGATTTTAATGCCAAGAAAGCCACATGGGAGAATGAAAAGTCTTCCGTGGAGAGGGTTTCCAAACTGAGAGAAGAGATTGAATCTGTAAACAACGAAATACAGATTGCACAGAGAAACTATGATTTAAATAAGGCTGCGGAACTTCAGTATGGACGCCTCCCTGAGCTGAAAAAACAGTTGGAGGAGGAAGAAGAAAAGGTCAGAAAAGAAGACAGATCCATGGTCAGGGAAAGTGTAACAGACGAAGAGATCGCCAAGATCATTTCCCGCTGGACCGGTATCCCTGTGGCTAAACTTACGGAGAGTGAGAGAAATAAGACACTTCATCTGGATGAGATCTTACACAAAAGAGTTGTGGGGCAGGACAATGCAGTGCAGCTTGTGACGGACTCTATCATCCGTTCCAAGGCGGGGATCAAAGACCCGGGCAAACCGATCGGCTCTTTCCTGTTTCTTGGACCTACAGGTGTAGGAAAGACGGAGCTTGCCAAGGCACTGGCAGAGAGTTTATTTGACAATGAACAGAATATTGTCCGCATCGATATGAGTGAATATATGGAGAAACACTCCGTAGCCCGTCTCATCGGGGCGCCTCCGGGATATGTAGGATATGAGGAGGGTGGACAGCTGACGGAAGCAGTCAGAAGAAAACCTTATTCTGTTGTATTGTTTGATGAGGTGGAGAAAGCTCATCCTGATGTGTTTAATATCCTGCTGCAAGTGCTGGATGACGGAAGGATTACAGATTCTAAGGGAAGGACCGTAGACTTTAAAAATACGATCCTTATCATGACTTCCAATATCGGTTCCACCTATTTGCTGGAAGGCATCGATCAATCCGGTAATATTACAAAAGAGGCAGAAGATATGGTTATGGCAGACTTAAAGAACCATTTCAGGCCGGAATTCTTAAACCGCCTGGATGAGATGATCCTGTTTAAACCGCTGACGAAGGAAAACATCACGAATATCATTGACCTGTTAGTTGCAGATTTGAATAAACGTCTCAGTGACAAAGAGCTTGCCGTAGAGCTCACACCGTCAGCAAAAATCTTTGTGGCGGACAACGGATATGACCCGATGTACGGTGCCAGACCGTTAAAGAGGTATCTGCAGAAGAGCGTGGAAACATTGGCTGCAAGGCTGATCTTAAGTGATGGGGTTAATATGGAAGATACGATCCTGATTGATGAACAAAACGGGGAACTGACGGCAAGAGTGAAATAAGAAGATATATAAAAAGGCTGTTCTAAACAACAGTCTTTTTATGATGAGTAAAATATTGTAATTAAATATAAAATATAGTATAATTTGCTTATGGAGTATTTCGTGTACATGGTGGTAGCCTCCCGACTCATAAAAAAGGGGAGGTGGTGTGAGATGACAGTATTTGAAGCAATCTCATTGATGATTTCATTCAGTCTGTTTACTGTAACACTGCTTGCCTACATAGATAGGAAAAACAAGCGTAAATAAATAAGCCTACCCTGTACTTGGCGGTCTGGGTAGGCTTATGCACAAACCGGAGGCTAACCCCCTCAGTGGGCGATATGCTCCTTTCTTTACTTATACTATACTATTTTTGGGCGTTTTTGTAAAGGATTTCAGAGATTTCGCTGAAGTTTCTCTTTTCAAAACTCTCTTTTTACAAAAAACCATAATGTTCCAGTGCATTCCAAATTCCATGTGCGTCAATGTCCGTTGTCACATACTCCGCAGTATCTTTTACACAGTCATATGCATTCCCAAGAGCGATACCGTGTCCTGCAGCTTCAAACATGGGCAGATCATTGGGGGCATCTCCGAAAGCATAGCAGTCATCGATTGGGATGTTAAGGTATTCCGCAATAAAAGTAATGGCAGTTCCTTTGGATGTGTCTTCCGGGATAACTTCATAAAAATCTTCGCCATTTTTGATGCACTTGAACGGAAAGTCCAGGGAGTGAATATCTTCAATAAAGGCGGTCATATTCTGAGGCGTATCCGGACTGGAAAAGCAGACCAGTTTATCAAAGGATTTTACATTGTTCCAGTTAAATTCTATCACCATGCCGTCAGAACTTCTGCATACTTGGATCATGGAAGCGTAATAGGGATGGAACGAGGTGTCATCGTCAGTGTAATAGGAACAGCGGCTTCCTTCCAGACAGGCACGGATGCTGTGGCTACGGCATAAATCTATGATCCGGGATTGGATATCTTCAGGAAGCTCACGGTGGTACAGGACATCTCCCTTGTAGCGGAGATCGGTGCCGTTGCCGCAGAGGTAGCCGTCGAAATCCAGGGAAAAGAAGTCATTCCCTATATATGCATAAGGCCTTCCGGTATTCAAGATGATTTTATGGCCGTTAGCCTGGGCCTGCTTTAATGCTTTGGCTGCGCTCGGCGGGATCTGACCGGTCTTATTGCTGTACAAAGTCTCATCCACATCGAAAAATAAATATTTATGTTCCAAAAGTGTTCCTCCCTATCTGATGTATCCTCTTTACTGTGTCAAAAGAAATGCTTAGAACCGCACGGTGTCCTAAGCATTTCAAGTAAGTCTTTTAATGTTTTTATTCTTCTACGGTCACAGATTTCATAACCTGTTTTTCCAACGGCGCGTCAGAATAGTCCGTTGCCACCTCAGCGAGTTTATTGACGACATCCATGCCCTCGATGACCTGTCCAAATGCGGCATACTGTCCGTCCAGATGCGGAGATGTTTTGTGCATGATAAAGAACTGGGAACCGGCAGAGTCCGGAGCCATTGACCTTGCCATGGATAACACGCCCGGCGTGTGCTTTAAGTCGTTCTTTACTCCGTTCATGCTGAACTCACCTTTGATGGTGTGTCCCGGTCCTCCGGTTCCGTTTCCGTTCGGACATCCTCCCTGGATCATAAATCCGGAAATAATGCGGTGGAATGTCAGTCCGTCATAAAAACCTTCCTTCACCAGCTTCACAAAGTTTTCTACTGTGATCGGAGCGATATCCGGATATAATTCTGCCTTGATCATATCTCCGTTTTCCATTGTAATTGTTACGATTGGGTTTGCCATAATTCCTATTCCTTTCTATATCTTCCTATATAACTGATTATATAGCAAACCAAAAGAATGTCAATGAAGTTACAAATGTATTAAAAATATTAAAAAATCTAATAAAAAGGGTGGTATTTCAGAACAATATCAGTATAATGAGAGATAATCAGTGTCGAATTATGGAGGAATTTATGGGGTTAAGTTTTTACGAAAAGAAAAAGAAATCAAAAAAACTGTGGATTTTACTGCTGGCTCTGGTCATTGCTGCCCTGGGTACAGCCTGCTGGATGTTCAAAGTGAAAAAAGAAGAGCGCGAACAGGCTGCGAGAAAAAAACAAGAAGAGCGGACGGTCAGGATCACGATACCAGAGGGCTATACGGCAGAACTTGCGGCGAAGAAATTTGAACAGAATGATGTCTGCAAGGCAGAAGATTTTTTGAAAGCCGCCGATGATCTTGACAGTTATTCTTATGAGTGGTCGAAATCGGTGCCCGAAAAGGCACAGGTAAGCTATAAACTGCAGGGATTTTTATTTCCTGATACCTATGAGGTATACAAGCATACCGATGCCAAAAAGATCGTGGCTATGATGCTGGACAATTTCAATACCAAATGGGAGCAGCTATCCAAAGAAAACAAGACCGGTCTCACACCATATGAAATCGTGACTCTGGCGTCTGTCGTTGAGAGAGAGGCCAAGGTGGATGCTGAATATGCAAAGATCTCCGGTGTGATCTACAATCGTCTGGACAAAAAAATGAAACTCCAGATTGATGCAACTGTGCTCTATCCTCTTACAAAAGGGAAATATAATAAGAAAAGAACACTGTATAAAGACCTGGAAGTGGATTCCCCATATAATACGTACAAAAATCAGGGTCTCCCGGAGGGGCCGATCTGCAATCCGGGGATCAATGCTTTGAAGGCAGCAGTTTCCCCGCAGAAACATTCTTATCTCTATTACCATACAGATAAGACCGGAAAGGGAACTCATATTTTCTCAGAAACCTTCAGTCAGCACGAAGAATCTCTAAAAAATCAGGCAAAATAGACAAAAGACACTGTTATTTTTTGGACAAGATTTTTCCTTAAAAAAAAGCTTCATAAAGTACTAAAAAAAATACGAAGAAATTTAGTTAAAATCCTTTAAAAACCCGTTTGAATGATGTAAAATAAGGCTGTATACATGATTGTATACAGTTTTATTTTGTTCTAAACAACGGTCCCGTTGTTGTGATAACATCCTGTCTCCTTTGTAAGGAGAAGGGAAAAACTTAAGTGTAGATTGTTAATATTTGCACAAGATTTTTTTAGGAGGAAGAAACATGGCAAGAAAAATGAAAACCATGGATGGTAACACAGCCGCAGCACACGTATCTTATGCGTTTACTGAGACAGCTGCAATCTATCCGATTACACCATCCTCACCAATGGCAGAATCAACAGACCAGTGGGCAACACAGGGAAAGAAAAATATTTTCGGACATCCTGTAAAATTAGTTGAAATGCAGTCTGAAGCCGGAGCAGCAGGAACAGTACACGGTTCTCTTGCAGCAGGTGCACTGACAACTACTTACACTGCATCTCAGGGATTACTGCTGATGATTCCTAATATGTACAAGATCGCAGGTGAATTAATGCCTTGTGTATTTGATGTATCTGCACGTGCAATCGCATCTCATGCACTGAATATTTTTGGTGATCACTCTGACGTTTACGCTTGTCGCCAGACAGGGTTTGCAATGCTTTGCAGCTCCAGCGTTCAGGAAGTCATGGACTTAGGCGCTGTTGCTCATTTATCTACAATCAAGGGAAGTGTTCCTGTATTACATTTCTTCGACGGATTCAGAACATCTCATGAGATCCAGAAGATCGAAATGTGGGACAATGAAGACCTTGCAGATATGGTGGATTACGAAGCTCTTGAGAAGTTCAGGGCAAACGCTTTGAATCCGGAACATCCGGTTCTCCGCGGATCTGCACAGAACCCAGACATCTTCTTCCAGGCAAGAGAAGCATGCAACAAATACTACGATGCATTCCCGGCAATCGTTGAAGATTACATGAACCAGGTAAATGCTAAGATCGGTACAGATTACAAATTGTTCAACTACTACGGTGCTCCTGATGCTGAATCTGTGATCATCGCTATGGGATCTGTATGTGAGACCATCGATGAGACCATCGATTACTTAACAGCAAAAGGCGAAAAAGTAGGTGTCGTTAAAGTAAGACTTTACAGACCGTTCGTTGCTGAAAAATTAGTGGAAGTGATCCCGGAAACTGTTAAGACAATCAACGTTTTAGACAGGACAAAAGAACCGGGATCTCTTGGTGAGCCATTATACTTAGATGTTGTTTCCGCATTAAGAGGAACAAAATTCGAGCAGGTGACAATCAACGGAGGACGTTACGGATTAGGTTCTAAAGATACAACTCCTGCTGATATCATCTCTGTATTTAACAATAAAGACAAGAAAGAATTTACTGTTTCAATCAATGATGATGTGACAAACTTATCTCTTGAAAGAGGAGAAGCAGTTTCTTCCACACCGGAAAGCACAGTAAGCTGTAAATTCTGGGGCCTTGGAGCTGACGGTACTGTTGGTGCTAACAAGAACTCTATCAAGATCATCGGTGACCATACAGATAAATATGCTCAGGCATACTTTGATTATGACTCTAAGAAATCAGGCGGTGTTACAATTTCCCACTTACGTTTTGGTGATGACCCGATTAAAGCAACATACCTGATCAACAAAGCTGACTTTGTAGCATGCCATTGTGCTCCGTACATCACAAAATACAACATGGTTCAGGACTTAAAAGATGGCGGAACATTCCTCTTAAACTGCAGCTGGCCGGTAGAGGAGATTGGAGATCACCTTCCGGGACAGGTAAAAGCTTACATGGCTAAGCACAATATCAAGTTCTATGTGATCGATGGTATCAAGATCGGTAAAGAAATCGGACTCGGCGGACGTATCAACACAGTTCTTCAGTCTGCATTCTTCAAGTTATCAGGAATCATTCCGGAAGCAGATGCGATCCAGTACATGAAAGATGCAGCTACCGCTTCTTACAGCAAGAAGGGTGACCATATCGTTAAGATGAACCATGACGCGATCGAAGCAGGTGCCAAGAGCGTCGTAGAAGTTCCGGTTCCGGCAGAGTGGGCTGACTGTGCAGAAGAAAGCTTACTGCACCCAGTATCCGGAGACAGAAAAGAGCTTGTTGATTACGTCAACAACATCCAGAACGCTGTCAATGGACAGATCGGTAACTCCTTAAAGGTAAGCGACTTAGTTCCTTACGCTGACGGACATATGCCTCAGGGATCTGCAGCATATGAAAAACGTGGAGTTGCAGTAGATGTTCCTACATGGAATCCGGACAACTGTATCCAGTGTAACTTCTGTGCTTACGTATGTCCTCATGCAGTGATCCGTCCGGTTGCGATGACAGAAGAAGAACTGGCAGCAGCACCGGAGGCTACAAAATCACTTCCGATGACAGGAATGCCGGATTACAAATTTGTTATGACAACCACTGTTCTTGACTGTACCGGATGCGGTTCCTGTGCAAATGTCTGCCCAGGAAAGAAAGGCGAAAAAGCCCTTACTATGGTATCCTTAGACAGTATGAGAGATCAGCAGGAAGTTTACAACTACGGACAGTCATTACCTGTCAAAGAAGATATCTTCGACAAGTTCAAACCGGAATCTGTTAAGGGAAGCCAGTTCAGGAAACCTCTCCTTGAGTTCTCTGGAGCTTGTGCAGGATGTGGAGAGACACCATATGCAAAACTGATCACTCAGTTATTCGGTGAAAGAATGTACATTGCCAATGCAACAGGATGTTCTTCCATCTGGGGCGGTTCTTCACCGGCAACACCTTACACAGTAAACAGAGAAGGACAGGGACCGGCTTGGTCAAACTCTCTGTTTGAAGACAATGCTGAGTTCGGTTTAGGTATGTTCACAGGACAGACTACACTGAGAGCTCAGACAAAAGAAAAAGTTGCTGCCCTGGCAGAGACAACAGAAAATGCAGATGTAAAAGCAGCTGCAGCTGAATATTTAGACACTTACACAGACGGCAAGAAAAACGGAGCGGCTACCAAGAAGTTAGTTGCAGCGTTAGAGGCATGCGGATGTGATGAAGGAAAAGAGATCCTTAAGATGAAAGATTACTTATCTAAGAAATCTCAGTGGATCTTCGGCGGTGACGGATGGGCTTACGACATCGGATTCGGCGGTGTTGACCATGTACTTGCAAGCGGTGAAGATGTAAACATCTTTGTATTTGATACAGAAGTTTACTCTAACACCGGCGGTCAGGCATCTAAATCCACACCGGCAGGAGCGATCGCTCAGTTCGCAGCAGCTGGTAAGGCTGTGAAGAAGAAAGACCTTGCAGCAATTGCAATGAGCTACGGATATGTATATGTTGCTCAGGTTTCTATGGGTGCTGATTACAATCAGACAGTCAAAGCAATCGCAGAGGCAGAGGCTTATCCGGGACCTTCACTGATCATCGCTTACGCTCCATGTATCAACCACGGTATCAAGGGCGGAATGAGCATTGCTCAGTCTGAAGAAAAGAAAGCAGTTACATCAGGATACTGGAATTTATTCCGTTTCAACCCTGAATTAGCTGAAGAAGGAAAGAATCCATTCTCCTTAGATTCTAAAGAGCCTACAACAGAATACAACGATTTCATCATGGGAGAAGTTCGTTACAATGCATTGGCTCGTCAGAATCCTGAGAGAGCAAAAGAATTGTTCAAACAGGCTGAAGAGAATGCAAAAGAAAAATATGCGCGCTTAAAAGAAATGGCAGAAAAATAAAAAAGCTCAATAAAAGAAACCGGGGCACTGATTTTACTCAGTGCCCCGGTTTCGTTCTATAATTTTGTTGTGGATAGAAGAACTTCCATGTCTTCTGTACGTTTTTTGATGTCGGGATGTGTTTCTTGTGCCTGATTGATTGAAAATGTTTTGACTGCATAGAGAAGTGCATCGCAAATAGCCATGGAACATAGATGCGAAAGCGGTTCTTTTGTCTCGTTAAATAGAGGATGCTCCTCGTGGCTGGAAAGAATATAGTCGGATGTCCGGGCCAGAGGTGAGTCACTATCTGTGGTAATGGATATAATCTTCATTCCGATATCTTTTGCCACATCAGCAGCCTGAAGCACCTGTTTTGAGGTGCCAGAGCCGGAAATTGCGATAACAACATCTTCCTTGCAGCCTAAGCTGATGTTGTTAATATAATACTCGGAGATAGAACTGCTGAATGATTGAATGCCAAATCGGGAAAGGCGGAAACTCAGATCCAGTGCGATTGGTGTAGTGTTTCCTATGGCAATAATATGAACTGCGTGAGCTTTAAGCAATACAAGAGCACATTGCAGCAGCATATCTTTGGATAAGTTGGACGAGATGTTCCTTAAACTCTGAATATTACGTTCAAAAGTATAGGCAATGAAATCTGTTTGTTCATTGATGTCGGTTTCATTAGACTTTGTCCCGATATCTCTGGATAAGACTAAACGCATTTGGTAGTATCCCTGATAACCCAAGTGCTTACAGGTTCTTACAACAGTTGCCTCGCTGGTGCCACTGGCCTTGGCGAGTTGGGATACATTCATCATAATAACTTCATCAGGGTGTTCTTTTATATATTTTGCAATTTGTTTCTCTTTAGAAAAAAGCTGTTGGTAAAGGGTGTCAATGCTGTCTAAAACATTTGTCTCACTTGACATACATCCTCCTTTCGCTGGTAATGAATGGTTAAAACACATAATACCATTATAATATAGACTGGATAGAAGTTGCAAGAGTGCTCAGAATGAAATAACAGCTGGTGGCACCTGCATCCAGAACACCGCGGCTTCGTTCTCCCAGGCGGCTTGCCCGTCCAATCTTCGCAGTCATTTGCTCGGTAGATTTCCAGCCTTTTTCTGCGGCCTCTTTTAAATCTGTCAATGCAGCCGAAAAAGATCTGCCCAAAGAAAGAGATTGATCAAAGGCATTAATGGCAGGAATCAGAGTATCCATTAGTGTTTTATCGCCAGGTTTTGCATTTCCAATGTCAGATACAGCATCTCTGGCTTCATGCAGCATTTCCTGAAAGATAACAGCATTAATTTCTTCTTTTCCTTCGGAACGCTCAGAAAGTCCATTGAAAAAAGCTCCATAAAGAGGTCCCATAGATCCCCCGATATCTTGTAATAGGGTGTCGCTAAGAATAGAAAATCCTTTTGTCATGGTGAGATTTTTTTCGCTTAATTTATTTGCTGCCATGGTAAAACCTTTATTCATATTAATTCCATGATCACCATCGCCGATCTTTCCGTCTATCTCGCTCAGATAATTCTTCTTTTCCTGAATGATGCGTATGATATCCCATACAATTTGTATTCCTTCGCGATTTTTAAATGTCATATTATCCTCCTCATAGTTGTGTTAACCCAACGGAATCACAAGGCATATCAATACATTCCTTGAGTTCATCATCAAGTTTCATAATAGTGAGTGTTATTCCCATCATGTCCAAAGAAGTAAAATAGTTGCCAACATATGCCTTATATATGCAGATTCCTATATCTTTTAATAGCTCTTCTACTCTATTGTAAACAATATATTGTTCCATCAGCGGAGTAGCCCCAAGTCCTGAAAGTAAAACGACAACTTCGTTTCCACTTTCAAAAGGCAGATCGGGAAGAATGTTTGCAAGCAGTTCTTCTGCGATCTCATCAGCAGTTTTCAATGGTTCCACTTTTATGCCGGGTTCCCCGTGATGTCCAATGCCAACCTCCATAGTTCCGTCCTCTATCTGAAAATTCGGATGACCGACTGCTGGTATTGTACATGGAGCTGTCCCTATTCCTACAGACCTCGTATTGTTAATTGCTTTTTGTGCAGCTGCGATAACACTGTCCAGATCAGCTCCCATGGAAGCTTTTGCTCCTCCGACCTTCCACATGAGTACTTCGCCTGCAACTCCGCGGCGTTTTTTCAGTTCATCCTTCGGTGCTGAAGCGCAGTCGTCGTTGGCAACCACTGTTTTTACGTCGATGCCAAGCTTCTTTGCCTTTCTTATGGCCATTTTGACATTCATATTGTCTCCGGCATAATTCCCATACAGGCAGGCAACACCTTGTCCTGAATTAGCTGTTTTTATCGCATCCAGAAATGCTTTTGCGGTTGGTGAGGAAAAGATTTGTCCTATAGCGGCAGCGTCACAGAGGTTTTTCCCCAGGTAGCCAATGAAGGCGGGTTTGTGTCCGGAACCCCCGCCAGTAACAATACCCACTTTTCCCTGTATTGGTACTTTCTTATACTTTAAGACCTGAGGGTTTTCTGTCTCAGAAATTAAGCGGCTATTGGCTTTAACAAAACCCTTTGTCATATCTTCTACCATGAAATCAGCATCATTATAAATCCGGTTCATAATATATTCCTTTCTTGTTCTCTTATATGAGTCGTAAATTCAAAGTGCCCTTTTATCTATACTGTTGGAAATATTTTTGAGGTTTTTTAATCCTTTGACAGCCAATTCTTCACCGGTGTCGGCAAAATTGCGCCAAATAGCACAATTTGCGGATAACTCTTTGAAACCTGGATCAAACGATTCAATGACAAGAGGACCATTATAACCGACTTTTTTTACGGCACGGAAAAATTCTTCAAATGGAACAAGCCCGGTACCTGGGATACCACGGTCATTTTCATTGACATGAATATACCCCAGATATTTACTGCCACAAGTTTTGACTGCTTCTGTAAAGCTTTTTTCTTCACGAATCATATGGAAACAATCCAGGTGTACCTTTACATTATCAAATCCTACATCCATGCAAAATTTTACGGCATCCTCGGCAACATTCAGAAAGTGTGTTTCAAAACGGTTTACACATTCAACACATATGGTTGTTTTTCCGGTCTTTTTGGCATATGCGGCTGCCTGTTTCATATTATGTACGGCCCATTTCCATTCCCGATCTGTGCGGGGTTTCCCGGTTAGATACCCCCAAGCCGCATAATTTACTCCGCCTAAAATCGGTGCATTTAAAGTGTTGCAGATATCAATACATTTTTTCATAGCATCCAAAGCATTATGTCGTATGAAAGGATCAGGGGAAATGGGATTAGTTTCTCTGGTTAATGTAGTGGTGCATACACATGCAATTCCAACTTTATTTAATTCCTTTTTTACCTGATCAGCAGGAAAAGTGAAAGGATTGGATATGGCAAAATCAATTATTTCAAATCCAAGTTCTTTCGCTTTAGAGATAATCCATAAATCTTTTTCTGAAAAGGATTCGGTCCAAATAAAGCTGTCAACTCCAAATATAAATTTCATAAATACCTCCAAGTTTAGATATTGACTGGAACTTCAGGATTGTTATTGGCATAGTTCTGAAGAATGACCAGTGGTTCATAAGAACTGGTATTTTTAATGAGCACACCGTCTTTTGCCGCTTTTTCTGAGACAAAAAATTCATCGCCGGAGATATCATCAAAACGAAGGAGTCCAGGCGCTTCACACTCATAACAGCCAAAGTTCCCGTGGCCTTGTGTGACCAAAGCACCGTAAGCTGCCTGATCGGTGAGAGTGTAAGACTGACCGGGGAGGATAGTGACCTCTTTTGCGGCAACAAAATCATTTGCATATGCAACCCACTTTTCAATAGCTTTGTCTGATACGATCTTGTTTTTAGGCATGCGGAAGTACGTCTCTTTATAGTCTGGACGAGTGCTTTCCTCCCAGTCGATTTGAGAAAAAATAGCATCCAGATCATCTTTTTCTTTCTCCGGGGCGCAGTCGGTCAAGAGATTATGAGGGTTTATCTCTCCCATGGTGACATTTTCCATAATCGTATTTACATCACTGTTCCACTGCGGTTCGAAAGTTACCACAGAGGCCGGTGCATGAATGACTCCTGCGGGAGTATACCATCCTGTTCCAAGTTTGATGCGATAAGCTCTGGAAAGCTCCGTGATCCTTGTATCCTTTTTATCATAATTTTTCAGACAGTACATAACATCCTCTTTTGTTGTGGATGGATCAAAACCAAAGTAAGTCAGAGGAAATCTTCCCAGATAGGAGGCGTTATACTGTGGCGGGAAGTAATAGGCTTCCGGCTTTCCGTGCATCCCGATTTTATTTGCGCGTTCTTCTGTCAGGTGCAGATGATGAAATAAAGGTTTGTCATAGTCGTATAATTTAGCGAATACAGGCCAGGTTTTGTACTGCTCCATCAATGTTTCTCCGATTAAATCAGAACCTAATTCATTTACAAACTCTGAGAGAAGGATTTTTTCTTTTGTCCTCTTGTCTGCCAAAACATAACTCATACCCTCTGTTTCTCCGGTTTTGGGACCGTTGAGAGCCTTGGTAATGGAACCGAGCCAGCGTTCACAAATACCTCCGCGTTCCATGCCGAAGGCATAATAGTCATCAGGGTGAAGCCGAAGTCTGTGTCCCGGTTCATTGAACCCTCTTGGCACCCAGGTCGGTATAAGCTGTAATATACAATTTCCTGCTTCAAATACTTTTTTAATTTGTGACATGAATATTACCTCCTTAAAATGAACAACTGTTTTATTTATAAAATTCTTGTGGAATCTTATGGTTAAACAGATTGACAGTAACAGAAAATTTTTTGGATTCTCGTGGCGCTAATGAGAGAATGCTCCCTGAGTTTCTCGCAAGATGCCGGCCGTCTAAAGTTGCTGTACAGGGTTCCAATCCAAGAACATAATCGCGTTCTCTCATCATTTTCCACTGGACACTTTGAGGAAAATGCTCAGTAGGAAATTTGATCTGTATGCCAGTATGAATGTTTGCGTTATAAACGATTGTGTTTGCAATATCGGTATTATAAAAATGATAAAAACATTGTTCAGCGAAATTTGGAGTTGGAGGATGTATCTGATTCCAAAAATCCAATGCATCAGCCGCCTCCCGGTCTCTTGGTAAGACGTTAGCCGAATTAATAAAAAGTTCTGCATTTTCATCCAGCAGAGGGTATCCAAGATTTATATGATACAAATACATTAAAGGCTCTGTCTTTGAACCTTCGTTCAGGATCTTGTCTTTTAGTATGATAAATATAATCTGACGGCGTATTTCCGATGTTTCCATGTAGACCGTGGAGTTTTCCTTCATCTTCATTGGGAGATCCGATGTTGTTAAGACTGCAGGTTGTGAGGAAACCGCAGTTAAATGATTTTAGAAAGCCAAAGCCATCCTGATCCGTAGAATAGTAAGCTGACGCTACATTGCCTGCTACAGAAGTATAGCTTAAATTTTTTCCATCCAGATAAAGACGGGAAATATCGGCGCAGCGGTCGGCATTAACTGTAAGTTCCAGTCCTAAACCGTTTCGCGCATGAAGCATGTGCATATGATCACCTTTTCCGTTCATTAAGCGGTATTCTTCCACACCCATAATCTGGGACGGATGGCCTATATAGTTTATTTGCTGCATAAAACCTCCTTCATATAATTGATATAGTAAAAACCAAATGGACATATAAAGAAATAAAATTTTATAAAAGAAATATAATTTCATATAAACCTTGGTTTTGAATGAATATTAGCATATATTTGCTGGTTTGTATATAGTAAAATAAAAATTATAAAATAATATTTCATAAAATGATTGACAAAGATCATATGGAAAGTTATTATAATAATATAAAAATTAACAAAGCAAAATATATGATTAAGAATTGCTTTGTTAAAAGTAACCCAATCACCCATCGATTCAAAAGGAGATTTCATTATGTTGTTGAACATGAAAGATTTACTGGCAGTTGCTAATGAGCATAATTTTGCTGTACCGGCATTTAATATTGGCACAGGGCAGATCTTAAACGCAGTGGTTGAATGTTGTGAGGAGAAACAGGCACCGGTTATTTTAGCGATCCACCCAAACGAATTGGAATTTCAGGGAGACAGCTTTATTGAAATGTGTAAAGACCGGGCAAATAAGTCTCATGTTCCAATGTGTATTCATTTAGATCACGGGGAGACGATGGAACAGGTACAGAGAGCAATTCGCTGTGGATTTACTTCTGTCATGATAGATGCATCAGGCAAAGCATTTGAGGATAATATTTTAATTACAAAAGAAGTGATTAAAGTTGCCCATCCGTTGGGAGTGTCCGTGGAAGCTGAACTCGGCACCATTGGAGATATCAAGGAAGATTCAGGAAATCGTGAGATTGGAGCAAAAGAGATTGTATTTACAAAACCGGAAGACGCAGAGAAATTTATTGAAGAGACAAACTGTGACACTCTGGCAATAGCCATTGGTACAGCTCATGGTATTTATCCGAAAGATTTTGTGCCGCATTTAGAGCAGGAACTGCTGACAGAGATTAAAAATAGAGTTTCTATTCCTTTGGTGCTTCATGGAGGTTCAGCAAATCCCGATTCGGAAATTGCCGAAGCAGTAAAAAGGGGAGTGAACAAGATCAATATATCTTCTGATATTAAGGATGCTTTTTATCAGCAGACAAGAAAAACTTTGGAAAATGATGCTGTTATCAGGGAGCCATTTGATTTGTACATCGACAGCATTTTGGCAATGAAAAAAGTTGTGAAACAGAAGATTGACCTATTTAATGATGCAGATAAGATGAAGTATTATAAATTGTGATTATTTTGAAAGGAATGTAGCTATGGATATCAAAAGCGCATTAGATGACAGAGTGATCCATCCGAACCTTTTGGCAGTAAATAAAGAGGATGCTTTAAAAAAGATGGTGGAAATGCTGGAAAAGGCAGGATATATTGATAATGCAGACGGATTCATTGTGGATGTTATGCAAAGAGAAAGTCAAGGCTGTACAGGAATTGGAAATTATATAGCGATACCACATGGGAAAAGTTTATCTGTAACGAAAGTTGGAGTTGCAATAGCAAAACTTCAGAATGAAATCAAGTGGGAAACCAATGATGGAAAAGGAGTCAGGGTCATCTTTTTATTTGCAGTTGGAGCTGATAATAAGGATGCTATGGAACATTTAAAATTGCTTGCACAAGTAGCAGGAAAGCTGGGAAACGACGAAGTTGTTGAAAAACTTTTAAGTGCAGACTCTGTTGAGGAGATTAAAACTGTATTCGAATAGGGAAGGAGCGCCTATGAACATTGTTGGAGTAGCCGCATGTACAGCTGGAATTGCGCATACATATATTGCAAAAGAAAAGCTTGAGAATGCCGCCCGAAAAAGGGGACATAGAATTCATATGGAAACACAGGGAGTGATCGGTGTTGAAGATGCGTTAAGCGTTGAGGAAATTGAGGAAGCCGATGTTGTCATTTTGGCAACGGATGTGAGTATTTCCGGGAAAGATCGATTTGAAGGAAAGAAAGTAGTGGAAGTACCCACAGAGACTGTGGTTATGTCCCCGAATAAATTAGTAGAAAAGATAGAGGAACTTATATAAAGAATTACAGAAAGGATGTATATAATATGAAAGCACTACAAATAAAAAAACATATGCTTACCGCGATTTCTTATCTGATCCCATTTGTATGTACTGCAGGTATGCTGATGGTGATCGGCAATATCGCGGGAGGAGCTGCTGCAGACGACTTTACCAAACAGCTTGATTTAGCTGATTTTTTAACAACTATTGGTGGAACTGCACTGGGCTTTCTTCCGATTATTATTTCTACAGGAATCTCTTATAGTATAGCAGATAAAGCCGGTATTGCGCCGGGTGTAATTCTTGGTCTGCTCTGCAGGGATGCGGGATTTGGTTTTTTAGGAGGACTGGTAAGTGGCTATCTGGTCGGCTATCTCACCGTCTGGCTTCTCAAGGTCATCAAAGTGCCAAAATGGGTTGCGGGATTACTGCCCCAGCTGATTCTGCCGCTGATCGGTTCTCTGGCAGTGGGGCTGGTCATGAAATATGTGATCGGGATTCCAATTAATGCCCTGACGAATGCAATTACTAATCTTTTAATAAATATGCAGAATAATACCAGCATGATCATACCGTTTGGAATCTTAGTTGGAATTTTATCGGCGGTTGACTACGGCGGACCGATCAATAAAGTTGTCTTTGTTTTTTCCTGTGGAGTTATGGCAGAAGGAATCGGCGGACCAATTGCAATTTTGATGCAGGCATCAATGATTGCACCATTTGGTCTGACAATCGGATATTTCTTATCTAAGATTATGAAGAGAGATATCTTTTCCAAGGAAGAAGTGGATAACCTAAAATCTGCATTTATTATGGGGTGCTGTATGATAACAGAGGGTTCTTATCCAATCATTTTAAATGATCTTATTCGAATCACAATTTGTACTGGTGTTGGTGCCGGCGTGGGAGGGGCTGTATGTGCTGCTCTGAATGTAACATCCAAGGTCCCGACGGGCGGACTGTTTGCACTCCCTGGATTTAATCATCCTCAATATTGGCTTTTAGCATTATTGATAGGTTCCTGTGTATTTGCAGTACTTTTACAGTTTTTAAAAAGAAAACCTGTTAAAGGAGAAGGTGAACTTGAAGAAAAAGAAATTAACTTGGCATCATTAAAAATCAGTTAATCCAAACAAAGTTTAACCTTGATTTTACAAGGATTTAACATAATTCTCCACGAAAATCATGTAAAATAAAATTGCCGTTAAATTTTATAGAAGTGTATGTGAGACAAAGGAGAATTAAAATATGAATACAACGATTGTATTGGGCCTGCTGGGAGGACTTGCCCTGTTTTTATACGGGATGCAGATGATGGGCTCCGGGCTGGAAGCAGCAGCGGGGAACCGGATGAAACACATACTGGAGAAGCTGACATCCAACCGGTTTTTAGGAGTCGCAGTAGGAGCCGGTATCACAGCTGTTATCCAGTCGTCTTCCGCTACGACGGTCATGGTTGTGGGATTTGTTAATTCAGGGCTGATGACTCTCAATCAGGCGGTTTGGATCATTATGGGAGCCAATATCGGGACAACCATTACCGGACAGCTGATCGCGCTGGATGTAGGAGCTATGGCACCGGTCTTTGCATTTGCGGGAGTGGCGATGATCCTGTTTCTCAAGAAGCCTAAAATCCAGTACACAGGACAGATTATTGCAGGGCTGGGTGTATTATTTATCGGTATGGATATGATGAGCAGTGCAATGATGCCGCTTCGGGATGCCCCTGCATTTATTAACCTGATGACCAAATTTTCCAATCCCGTAGTGGGAATATTGGCAGGCGCCGGCTTTACCGCCCTGATACAGTCGTCTTCCGCATCGGTGGGAATTCTTCAGGCTATGGCCTCCAGCGGACTGATAGGATTTAACAGTGCAGTCTTTGTGCTGTTCGGACAAAATATAGGGACATGCATCACTGCAATTCTCGCCTCCATCGGAACTGGCAGAAGCGCAAAGCGCACCACGGTGATCCATCTGCTTTTCAATATTATCGGAACGGTCATTTTCACGACAGTTTGTCTGACATTGCCACTGGGGGACCTGGTTGCGTCATGGACTCCGGGCAATGCCCCGAGGCAGATCGCCAACATGCATACCCTGTTTAATCTTGTCACAAGTTTTCTTCTAATCCCATTCGGAAACCAGCTGGCATCCCTTGCGGTGAAAATCCTCCCGGAGAAGGAAGAAGAGAAAGAGAAAAAGAAGCACTTAAAATATTTAAGGAGCTGGGATGCTGGACTGGACCCCAGAATCGGAGGAGCTGCCATCCATATGGAAGAGGTAGGGAAAGAAATCCGGAGAATGCTTGAAATGGCAAAGGAAAATGTGGATGAAAGCTTTCAGGCATTTTTGATGGGAAGCAGTTATAAACTAAAGGAAGTGGCAGAGAGAGAAGAATACATAGACTACCTCAATAAAGAGATATCAGGAGTTATCTCCAAGATGATGGTATCTGAGACGAATGAAAGGACTTCCGAAATGATCAGCCTGTATTTTAAGATGACGGGAAACATAGAACGAATTGGTGACCACGCCGTCAATATATGTGATTACACAAAGATTATTGAAAACAAGGAGATTAAGTTTTCACGCCAGGCCAGAGCGGAACTAAAAGAGATGAAGCAGATCTGTCACAATATGTTTTGCTATTTTCAGAGGGAGATACAGGATACAAAAAAATGGCTTGAGGATCTTCATGAGATGGAGCGCTTCGTCGATGCGAAGACAAAAGAGTTTTATGATAGCCACCTAAGGAGGATGAAGCGGGGTGAATGTAATGATGAGGCCTGCATCATTTATTCGGAGATGCTGGTGGATTTTGAACGTATTGGTGATCATCTGTGGAATATGGCAAAGGCCATGAGGGAGATTGCAGCAGAAGTTTAATATAAAAGGAAATAGCCTCGTTTCCTTTACACAGGAAAGAAGAGAAAGCAAACGTAAGCTTCCAATCAACTGCGGTATAGTCAGAGTATGACTATGCCGCTTTTTCTTCCTGATTTACTCATTCACTCCTTTAGCTGTAAGGGTACAATGAAGTCAGCAATCAAAAAGGAGAGTTTGCTATAATTAATTCATTGTTAGAAGTCAATAAAAGTTATTCAACTCGGATATGTTTCGCCAATACATTAAATTTTTCTGATATGTAGTATTCCTTTTCTTCACTCTTTTCTCTGCAGTTATGATATAATACAACTGTTAGCGTATTAGAGGAAAAAGGAGAAGGTAGCATGGAATACATTTTATCGCCGTCGATTTTATCGGCAGATTTCAAGACACTTGGTGACGATATCAAAAAAGCGGACGCTGCTGGGGCACAGTGGGTCCATATTGATGTGATGGACGGAGCCTTTGTTCCGAATATTTCATTTGGAATGCCGGTTATCAAAAGTATCCGCAGTGTAACGGACAAAGTATTCGATGTCCATCTGATGGTAGAAGAGCCGGGCAGATTTATTGATGAATTTGCGGCATGCGGGGCAGACTATATAACAGTACATGCAGAGGCATGCACTCATCTTGGCCGTGTGATCCAGCAGATCAAACAAAGGGGCCGTAAAGCGGGAGTTTCGCTGAATCCTGCAACTCCGCTGAGTGTTCTTGACTATGTGCTGGATGATCTTGATATGGTACTCATTATGTCGGTGAATCCAGGTTTTGGAGGACAGTCTTATATAGAAGCAATGGATCAGAAGATCAGGGATCTGAGAAAAATGATTACAGACAGAGGACTCGATGTGGACATTCAGGTGGACGGAGGAGTGACAGCTGATAATATCGCTCACATCAAAGACTGCGGCGCCAATGTATTCGTAGCCGGATCTGCCGTATTCAACGGAGATATTGAACAAAATATACAGAATTTATTTAAGGCAATGGAGGTATAGAGATGAGTGAGTGTACTCACGACTGCAGCAGCTGTGTGGAAAGCTGTTCTGACAGAACGCAGTCACAGACAGATTTTATGGAACCATTATATAAAGACAGCAGTGTAAAAAAGGTCATCGGAGTTGTGAGCGGCAAAGGCGGCGTGGGGAAATCTTTGACCACAGCCTTGCTTGCGGTGGCGGCAAACAGAAAAGGTCTCCACACAGGTATTCTGGACGGAGACGTGACAGGACCGTCCATTCCTCAGGCCTTTGGTCTGCATGAGAGACTTTTGGGCAATCAGGAAGGGATTATTCTCCCTGCGCTCACAAACTTCGGCATCGAGGTGGTGTCAGTGAACCTGATGCTGGAAGAGGAGACTCAGCCGGTGATCTGGAGAGGCCCGGTGGTGGCCGATGTGGTCAAACAGTTTTGGGGTAAGACATTATGGCGTGACATCGACGTAATGTTTGTGGATATGCCGCCGGGAACAGGGGAAGTGCCTCTGACGGTATTCCAATCCGTGCCTCTGGATGGGATCGTTGTGGTAGCTACTCCTCAGGATTTGGTTGGAATGATTGTTGAAAAAGCAGTCAATATGGCTAAGATGATGAACATTCCAATCCTCGGAATCGTGGAAAATATGAGTTACATCAAATGTCCGGACTGTGGAAAAGAGATTTCTATTTTTGGAGAGAGCCATATAGACGGAATTGCCGAAAAGTACCAGATCCCAGTGCTAGGAAAACTTCCGATTGATCCAAAGCTTACAAAAGCCTGTGATGAAGGCCTGATCGAAGATGTAGAAGAGCTGTATTTGGACGGAGTGATCGAAACTCTTTAAATAGCTGTTTTTAACATAATGTCGAATTCTTTTCTTAGTTATCAGATTTTAAGTTAATATAGAATAGCATTCAATAAAAAAGAGATGAATCCCATGGATTTGTCTCTTTTTTTGTAATATATTCGTAATATTAATTTGGGGATATCTGGTGGAATCATGTTCTTTTTTTAATACAACGGTTGACAAATCGTTAATTGTTAAGTAAACTAGCACTAAGTTGTTACGAAAATATTTCAAATATTTAAAAAGTAAGAATAAATCTTAAAAAACTATCATAGGTTATACAGTAACCAAAATGATTTGCTTTAGAAAGAGGATATTATGAAGATTTTAAAAATAGCAGCAAAGAAAAAGTTTTTACTGCTTGCCATGATGGCAGCAGTAGTGACGGGTGCACTGTTTACCGGTTCATCATCTACAGAAGCTAAGGCTAAAAAAGTACAGTATTTAGGAAAATATAAATTGACCGCATACTGCGGATGCAGAAAATGCAGCGGAGGCTATGGAAACAAAACCGCTACGGGAAGAAGAGCCAAACAGGGACGTACGATTGCCGTAGATAAACGAAAGATTAAACTGGGAAGTAAAATTAAGATCAAGGGAAAAACATATGTAGCCGAAGACGTGGGCGGCGGAGTAAAAGGAAAACACATCGATGTTTATTTTAATTCCCACAAAAAAGTAAAAAAATTCGGACGCAAAAACAACGTCAAAGTATATAAGATCAAAAAATAAAAGAGAAACTGCTGTACTTCATGTAAGAATGTACAGCAGTTTTTTTAAAACTGTTCCGGATACAGACCTTCAGATTTCATGGCTTTCAGAGCATCCATGACATGCTGCTTGTCCTCTTTATATGTCACACCATACCATTGATCTCTGGAGACCAAAACGTCCATTGTAGCTTTTCCTTCCTTCATCAGCAGGCTGGCCACGCTTGGTATAAAATATTCACATTTTAATGGATTCTCTTTTAGAGAAGCAGAGAGGAATTTTGAAAAACCGGTTTCCAATTCGTCTATGATCATAGGGCGGAATCCAAAAAAGTTCATAGATACAAGGGTGTCAAACGGAAGAGATGTCCACGTATTTCCGTCATCTTCTGTAAACTCGGCGTGATCTCCGCGCTTTTCAATATGAGTCCGCTCTGTGATGGAGAGCAGCTGATGATTTTCATCAACTTCACAAATTCCTCTGGATACATATCCGCTGTCTGTCACAGTATTTCCAAGATGGTATCCGACCATTGCAAATTTTGCTTTGGCGGAAGAAGACTCTTTCATAAGAAATTGGGCCATAGCCTGATAGCCGTGGATGCCGTAATAATCATCGGCATTGATAACGGCAAATGGTTCCTCAATAAATGGCTTGGCACAGAGAACCGCATGGGCGGTACCCCATGGCTTTATCCTGCCTTCCGGGACAGAGAAGCCGGCAGGAAGGCTGTCCACTTCCTGAAATGCATAACAGACTTCCATTCCGTCCGGAATCCGGGAACCTACCGTCTCCTTAAAATCTGTTTCAATCTCTTTTTTAATTATAAACACTACTTTTCCAAAACCGGCCCGTTTTGCATCATAAATAGAATAATCTATAATTGCATGTCCCTGGTCATCCATAGGGTCCATCTGTTTCAGCCCCCCGTAACGGCTGCCCATGCCGGCGGCAAGAATTACTAACGCTGGTTTTTTCACTTTTGATACCTCCACATCAATTTCTGAACAACATTATACCTTATCGCGCAAAGCGCGTCCACCCGAAGGGTATAAAATACGGTGTGCCCTGTGGGTATAACATACCTTATCATATGAAGCACGTTCATTCGAAGGGGATAAAATAAGGTGTGAAAAGTACAGAGAGGCTGTTTGAGTTTCCCAACCCCGAAACAGGGAAAAACCCTGAGAAGCGGCGTGAAATGGCGAATTAGACTTAGTTTAAGCTGGGAAACACAAAAAAACAAATTAGTTGGGAAAAAACAAAGGAAACGTTGATTTTATCAGGAAAACTGGCTATAATAAAAAACAGAAATGGCTTAAAAGCGTTGGATAAACAATAACAAGAGTTGTATTGAAATACTTATTCAGACCGCCAATTACCGTATTCACCAACGATAAACAATAACAAGAGTTGTATTGAAATTTGCTTCTCGGTCAAATAACGTTATGGCTTCTTCAGATAAACAATAACAAGAGTTGTATTGAAATCTTCTAATCCGGTAACTTGGGCAATGTAGTCACTGTGATAAACAATAACAAGAGTTGTATTGAAATATATTTTGCAGAACCAGCTGGCAACGGTGAAGGACAGATAAACAATAACAAGAGTTGTATTGAAATATTCAACAAACGAATTATATTCGTATTCTTTCACAGGCGATAAACAATAACAAGAGTTGTATTGAAATCCAATACATTATTTTCTATTCGGATTACGTATCCTGATAAACAATAACAAGAGTTGTATTGAAATTCGATCACGACGGTCGGCTTCTTTCCGCTGTTTAGATAAACAATAACAAGAGTTGTATTGAAATTCCATTCCATAATATAAAGATACCTTTATCATGTGGATAAACAATAACAAGAGTTGTATTGAAATGCAATCGCTGTTGTGATATCTGCCCAGTATATGAAAGATAAACAATAACAAGAGTTGTATTGAAATGCAAACTCCTCTCTGAGCTTGCTTTTTATATCTAGATAAACAATAACAAGAGTTGTATTGAAATTAGCAAGGATATACCCCGCTTCTACTTTCTTCTGGATAAACAATAACAAGAGTTGTATTGAAATGTTTAATATTGGACATGGCATAAAGTACGGAAGCGAGATAAACAATAACAAGAGTTGTATTGAAATAATACTCCTGAGTCGAAGAAGTGGTGTTTAAATTCGATAAATAATAACAAGAGTTGTATTGAAATTAAATGGACTTAGAAAAAAAGGCGATAGAACGAATCAGATAAACAATAACAAGAGTTGTATTGAAATTAGGTAAGGTCGTTGAACTAAGAGCAAAATTCTTCTGATAAACAATAACAAGAGTTGTATTGAAATGTATTTTCCCAATGCTTTTTTACTCCTATCTCCAGATAAACAATAACAAGAGTTGTATTGAAATAGAATAATAATTGAGGGGCGGTATTTCTGCCCAATATGATAAACAATAACAAGAGTTGTATTGAAATTGAAAATATTTCCGTCCGGCGTAGTCCCGGCAATATAGATAAACAATAACAAGAGTTGTATTGAAGTTTAAAATTTTCTTTTAGTGTTCCGCTAATTGGATAAACAAAAACAGGAGTTGTCCTAAAAACAATAGTGAAGTTCAACAAAACAATATTCTGCTTAAATTCAACAATCTTTCTTTTACCCAAAGATCCGGTCTCCCCGGATCTTTATTATATATTATATAAATACAAGAATCCCAGGTATGGTATATGGTCTTTGATACAATCCTGCTTTACCTGCGGCAGACCCGCTTATTATCAGTTGCGGAATAGGATACTGTTAAGGTATAATGATATATATGACCAGCGGATATAAAAGTAACACAAAAGAGGGATTTGAATGTTTAATCAACGACAAATTGAAATTTTATTAGAATTCTGCAATCACTCCGATGAGTTCCTGACAGCGTCCCATTTTGCAAAGAAACTGGACGTGAGCCTACGGACGGTTCAGGGGGACATGAAAGTGATCCGGAAGGAACTTGCGGATGAGACGTGTGCGGAATTGGTTTCCAAGGCTTCCAAGGGAAGCTGTATCCAGGTGAAAAACTATGATGAATTTTCTGCATTCGTGAATTCTCTGTACCAGCAGTACACAACGGTATCTCTCAATTACCCTACAAGCCGCATCAGCAAGATACTGCTTTTGCTCCTGAACAGACACCGGGCCGTATCTGTTATGGAATTGGAAGACAAGTTTTATATTTCGAGATCCACACTGCAGAATGATTTGAAGAAAGTAGAGGAAATCCTTGAAAAGTTCCAGCTGGAACTATTAAAAAGCAGCAATAAAGTCATGATCGACGGATATGAGATCAATAAGAGACGATGTCTGGCGGAACAGGACCTCTATCTGGCCCATATCAAAAATGAACAGGGCATGGTATATATTGATGAGAGACAGCTGGCAAAGATTAAAAATATACTGACTGATATTTTTGTGAACTATAAGTATCATATTATGGACACCGACTTCAACAATGCGATTCTGTTTTTGAATATCATGATCTGCCGGATGGGCGAAGGATTTTACATACAGCCGGGCGAACTGGATATTTCGGAACAGCTGGGCAATGAGTACGAGATTGCCAAAGCAGTCTTTGGAAAAATCAGCCGGAGATTTTTCATAAAAGTGCCGGATGAGGAGATACGGTATTTTTCTCTATACCTGAAGGGACAGGGCAATAACAGAGATTCAGATACAATTACCCAGGAGATGGATAATTTTATTTCTGAAGCTTTTGAAGAGATCCGGCGGAACTTTGGAGTGGATTTTACTGACAACATAAATCTGCGGATCACATTGGCACTGCACTGTATGTCTTTGAGTATCCGGATCAAATATGACATGCAGGTAAAGAATGATATGCTCAACTATATCCGGGAGACCTTCCCGCTTGGATATGATATTGGAGCTTATTTTGCATTTCTGCTTCATCAGCAGTATGGAAAGCGGGTGTCGGAAGATGAAGTGGCGCTCCTGGCCGTCCATTTTTACAGCAGCCTTTTGGAGCTGAACAGTCGCCAGGGAAATAAAAGGATTCTCGTGATCTCCGCTTTGAAAAACAGTATGACGCTTTTGATGAAACAGACCCTGCTGAAATGGTTCTCGGAGTATGTCTCTGTTATAGACTTCGTCAATCCTATGGATGTGACGGAAGACATGCTGGACGAATATGATATCTTTCTGACCACAGAAAAAGAAGAATTTTTTGAGAAGGGGCTGGCAATGTATGTGGATACATTCCCCAATCAGCATGATTATATGAATATTAAGCTGAATATTGATGGATTTAGGGATATAGAAGATGTGGCAGATATTTTTCATCCGGAGCTGTTTTCCAGCGTGAAATCTTCGAATAAGGAAGAAGTGCTCAGTATGCTCTGCGAAAAATCCACTGCTTATTTCCAGGTAGAAAATCTTCATTTACAGGTTTTACAGAGGGAAGAAATCGGCAGTACCTTTTTCAGCAAACAGATCGCAGTGCCTCATCCGATGTATGCGGTTTCATCCGATACGTTTGTGGCAGTGTGTGTATCGAAAGAACCTATCATTTGGGATGAAGAGAAAAATGAGGTACACTTAGTGATGCTGATGCACATCGGAAAAAATAATCCGCAGGCATTTCAGCTTTGGGACTATTTTTCCAAAATGTTCGCCGATAAGTCTCTGGTGGAACGTCTGGTGGAAGATCCGTCTTATCCTAATTTTATCCGGCTGGTAAAAGGGGCTCTGGAGACAGGCATCAACAGTACGGAGACAATTTAAGATCGTTTAATATAATCAGGGCAGAAATTCGTTTTTTGGGATTTCTGCCCTGATTTTATGTTATAGGGAGAAGGTCCGGCAGTTTTTAAATTAACCCAATTTCACGTTTTTCTATTGCATCTGATTGGACTTTTTTGTTGAATCAAATGGATTTAGAATAGAACTAAGCTCAAGGAGGAGAAAAATGAACAGGAGAAGCAATAAGATTCTGAAGGATCTGATCCTCGGTATTCATGCAGACGTTTCCGGATTAGAGGAGAAATATAATATACAGGAGAGAACGATACGGGCAGATATAAAAGAGCTGAATAAAGATCTGGAAGCATATGAGCTGCCGGTGATCGCCTCGGATCTTGACGGAAAGCTGTGGATTGACACAGATAAAAAAGTGGATATCCGGGCCTATGAGAAATTTATATCGGAGTACGACTTTTATACTTATTACCTTTCAAAAAAGGAACGTTCCACCATTCTTGCAATGATCCTTCTGAATGCCAGCGGATATGTGACGGTGGACCAGCTGAAAGAAAAGATCGGGGTCAGCCGCAATACCCTGCTTCAGGATCTTCAGGAATTGAAAATCTGGTTTAAAGAAAATGGAATGACGCTGGTATCCCAGGTAAGGAGGGGATATATTATTGAGGCATCGGAGCTGGATGTACGGAAAGGCATCTTAAAGCTTCTGGAAGTAAATGGCGATGACAATTACTATAAGAACGGATACGATCTGAGTGTTTTTTGGAATCTTCTGTTAAAAGAGGCAGACAGCCTGGAGATTTATGAGAAGATGAAAAACTGCATCCTGGAAGAAGAGGAAGAGACACAGATATTTTTTGCCGACTATTCTTTTTTTGAGGCTGTGACAGAGCTTACGATTGTAGCCAACCGGATCGTACGGAAGCATTTTCTTCCGGGGTATTTCACCAACGAATGGAAATATTTAAAAGAAGGCTCCAAATACACGTTCAGCAGAGGGCTGTTCGGGAAAATTTCAGACATGTTTCAGATGGATGTGCGTGAGGTCGAAATCCTCTACTACACGGAGTGTCTGAATGGAAAAAGTTGTTTAAAGGACGATGCACAGAAAACTAATGCGCTGGAACTCAGAGTCATGATCGCGGAAACCATCTATCAGATCTCCAGCTGTTTTGGAATCGACTTTTATCTGGACTTTACTCTTTATGATTTGCTGGTGGCTCATATGCGGTCCGCGGTGCACCGGCTGAAAAACAGTGAAGTTCTGGTAAACCCGCTGAAGGATACGCTCATGCAGGATTATCCGAAGATTTTTGAGAGTGTGAAACAGCATCTCGGCTCACTGGAAGATTATGTGGGCCAGAAATTTTCGGAAGATGAAATGTCTTTTATGGTGCTGTATTTTGCCTCGGTGATGGAAAAAGAAAAGGCAGAGACAGAAAAGAGCAGGAAAGTAAAAGTGGCTCTTGTATGTGCAACCGGAAGAGGGACGGCACAATTTATGCTGGCGAAGCTGAAGACGCTGGATGATATGATCGAGATCGTCAGTATCTCTTCTTTCCATAATATGAGGGAGATCGAGAAAAACGGAACCCAGATGATCATCTCAACAATCCCGTTAGATAATGTGAAGATTCCATATGTGGAAGTGCGGTCGCCTATGCTTGAGAAAGACGATATCCTGGATATTCAGAGAAAGGTACTGGAAATACGGGAGGGAGACGGCGGAGACAGTAAAGAACGGGAGCCGGAAATCACAAGTCCGCCGGATGTCAATATTCAGGGTGCGTTCTATGATCTGCTGAATGAGCAGAGGATTCAGGTGGGATACGAGGCAAAAGATTGGGAAGACGCGGTCCGTCAGTCGGGGAATCTGCTGCATTCCACAGGCGCAGTGGAGCCTGGATACGTAGATGAAATGGTTATGAATATCAAAAGAAACGGTCCTTATATTGTCGTCTGTCCGGAAACGGCGCTGCCGCACGCAAGCGCGGAACAGGGCGTCATTGAGGAGGCGGCATCGATCCTGAGATTAAAAGAACCGATTGATTTTCACAGCGGAAACAATGATCCGGTGCGGTATGTGATCGGGATGAGCATTCAGAGCGCAAAAAGCATCAACAGCGCAATCTATGACCTGATGATGATTTTCGGGAATGAACAGATCCGCAGAATATTAGATTCTCTGCCGGATGCAGAAGCCGTTTTAAATACGATCAAACGATTAAATTCAAAATATAATGAGGAGAAAGACAATGAAAATGATAACCAGTAACACAGACAAACATTACCTTGCAGTTTCTTTGTCAGGTTCAGATGATAAAGAAGTTTTGGGAAAAATGGCTGAAGCCATGTTTCAGGAGGGATATGTAACGGAAGGATTTCATGATGCCATCATCAAACGGGAGGAGAATTTTCCGACCGGACTTCCAACCGGAGAGATCAATGTGGCGATCCCACATACAGATCCCGAATATGTAAAAAAGCCGGCCATCTGTCTGGGCGTCCTCGATCAGCCAGTAGAATTTTCCGTCATGGGAATGGAGGGTGAGAAAACCAGCGTATCTCTTTTGTTTATGCTGGCGATCAAGAAAAAAGAAGACCAGCTGGGGCTGCTCCAAAAACTCATCGAGGCGTGCCAGGATCAGGAGGTTTTAAAAGTTTTAAGATCAGGCAGTGTGGATAAGATCGATGAAGTCCTGGGTGATCTGATTGATTAACAGATAAAAAATGAACTTATTAATATTTATTATATAAAGGAGAACATATCATGAAAAAAATCTTAATTGCATGTGGATCAGGAGTCGCTACATCAACGGTTGCGAACCAGAAAATTTCAGCTTACCTGGATGAGCACGGTTTTGCGGGGAAATACAAGATCGAACAGTGTCAGGTTTCTGAAGTCGTTGAGAAATCCGGAAATGTTGATTTCTGTGTTTCTACTACTTTAGTAAGCGGTGATGTCAAATGTCCGGTGCTGGCAGGACTTCCCCTGCTGACCGGGGTAGGGCTGGACAAACTGTACGCTTCCATTTTGGAAGAGATGCAAAAGTAAAAACAGGCAGATAAAAGGAGGATTATTATGCAGGCAATTATTGATGTATTCAGCTATATTAACTCACTCGGCGCCAGTGTCATGATGCCGATCATCTTAACGATCATAGGTGTGGTTTTAGGTGCCAAATTTGGCAAGGCCCTTCGTGGAGGCCTGACGGTAGGTATCGGGTTTATCGGATTGAATCTGGTTACAGGACTGATGGGCGAAAACCTGGCTCCCGCGGTACAGCAGATGGCTCAGAGATTTGGATTGGCCCTCTCCACCGTGGATATCGGCTGGCCGGCAGCATCAGCGATCGCTTTTGGTACGACAATCGGTCTGATCATTATTCCGATCGGTCTGATCGTTAATATTGTCATGCTGCTGACCAACACGACACAGACCCTGGACGTGGATATATGGAACTACTGGCATTTTGCCTTTACCGGTTCTCTGATCTATGTTCTGACAGGAAATTTTGCTTATGGAATTATCGCAGCGATTTTAAATATGGTGATCATCATGGTAATCGGTGACTACACGGCGCCGAAAGTAGAGGAAACCCTGGGCATGCCGGGAGTGTCCCTCCCTCATGGATTTACAGCGGCATTTGTGCCGATTGCTATCGTCGTAGACAAGATCATTGACGTTATTCCGGGAGTGAAAAATATTAACATCGATATTGAAAAGCTCCAGAAACGTTTTGGTGTATTCGGAGAACCGATGCTGGTTGGAACTTTTTTGGGAATCATCATTGCAGCTCTGGCAGGAAACAATGTACAGACGGTACTGCAGATTGGTGTCACCCTCGGTGCTGTCATGGTATTGATTCCAAAAATGGCAGCATTGTTAATGGAAGGCCTCATGCCGATTTCTGATGCGGCCCAGGAATTTGTATCTTCTAAGTTTGCGAACAGAGGAAAAATTTACATCGGACTGGATTCAGCCGTAGGTGTCGGGCATCCGGTATGTTTAACGGTATCCCTGATCCTGGTTCCATTGGCAGTCTTTTTGGCAGTGATCCTTCCTGGAAATACTGTGCTTCCGATGACTGACTTATCTGTACTGCCATATATGTTTGTTCTGATCGTGCCGCTGGTAGGAGGAAACGGCTTCCGGGCCCTGATCACAGGAATCGTCTGCCTCGTTGGAGGACTTTATATTTCTACCAACCTGGCGCCGTCTATCACTGCAGTTGCAAAATCCGTAAATTTTGCCATTCCTAAGGGTGCCGCTACGATTTCTTCTATCTGTGACGGGGCAAACCCATTGTCATGGGTACTTGTAAAAGCACATTCTGTGGGAGCAGTCGGACTCATTATTGCGGTAGCAGTTGCAGTTGGATTAGCTCTGATGAACAGAAAACGAATTATCAAAGAAGCAAAAGAATTACATGCTGACGCATAAAGAAAGGTAAAAATGATGAAGAGCTACGTATATAAACCATCTCATTTTTCTATACAAATGACGGCACCCGGGATTTTTACTGCGGCCATCGGAGTGTTCTGCCTTTATCAATTTTGGGCCGCAGGATATCACCTGCTGTATTTACTGGTCTTTGGACTGTGTCTTTATAATGTTTTTAATGTATTTGTGTCACTCAGCAATCCGTCGGAAGTCCGCATTGACAGCGGGAAGACCGTAGAGTTCTGTGCCTACGGGAGGAGCCATACATATGAGATCAGTCAGATCAGCAAGTACAGCATGAGGCCGCTGGCAGGAGGAACAAAAATGTATATGACCTTTGACGGCGGCGGGATCATGAGGGGAAGATACTGGGTAAGAATTTCCGAATTTTCTGATGAAAAGGAGCTGGAAGAATTCTTTTATGATCTGGATGCACAGATCAACCCGGACTCTCTGGTCTCAAAAGCAAGGACCCAGGGACGGGAACGGTTAAAAAAAACGGGAGGATGTAAATGTTAGTTTCATTAAAAGAATTAGTTGATCAGGCCAAAATAGAAAAGAAAGCAGTTGGCGCATTTAACGGCACCACACTGGAAGCCATCCGGGGGATTGTTCAGGCGGCAGAGGAGCTGGAATGCCCGGTGATTCTGCAGCACGCCCAGAGCCATGACGAAATGATCGATCTCCATGAGATCGGACCAATTCTTAAATATTATGCTGAACGGGCAAAAGTGCCGGTAGCGCTTCATCTGGATCACGGAAGCAGCTTTGAACGCTGTGTCCAGGCACTGCATCTCGGATTTACTTCCGTCATGTATGACGCTTCCGCAAAAAGTTTTGATGATAATGTAAAGGAAACAGCAGAGATCGTTAAAATTGCCCATGCAGTTGGTGCCGGCGTGGAAGCTGAGTTAGGGCATATCTTTACTTCTCAGGTTGTTCAGGGAGAAGGTGCCGGCTCTGACGGCAAAGACGATTATGAAGATTTAGATTCCATTTATACAGATCCTGAGGCTGCAGGGGAATTTGTGGAGAAGACTGGTGTGGACTGTCTGGCTGTGGCTTTTGGAACAACCCACGGAGTGTATCTGACAGAGCCTAAACTGGATCTTCCCCGGGTTGCAGAAATCCGCGATGCGGCCGGAGTGCCTCTCGTGATGCACGGAGGGTCCGGTGTGTCGGATGAAGATTACAGGGTGGCCATTGAAAATGGTATCTGCAAGGTAAACTATTATACTTACATGAATACGGCCGGAGGAAAGGCTTCAAAAGAATACTGGGAAGATGAATCAAAACCGCTGTTTTATGATTCCATGTCCCTGGCAGCTACAGAGGCAGTCAAAGAGGATGTGAAAAAAGCGCTGAAAGTATTCCAGAAAAAATGATTTGGAGGGAAAAAAGAATGGCAGTATATAAAGATACGATCAAAGTGCAGTCACACGGCGGAACACCCACCTATATTGATGTGACTCCTGAAGTAAAAAGGGTGATTGAAGAAAGCGGGATTCAAAGCGGTCTCTGTGCGGTCATTTCTCCGCATACGACCTGCTCCGTATTTTTTGAGGAATTTGTCCACGATTATAATGAGGATGGAGACGAATTTTTGCAGGAAGACTTAAACAATGCTCTGGCAAAGATCATTCCGGATCATATAAGTGGGGACCAGTACAATTATCCGGGAGAGGAACACTACAAAGAAGTGGAAACCTGGCCGGATGTAGATTTTTGGCTTCCGGGAGGAGACAGGACCGCTTTATTCAACGGAGATGCCCATCTGAGATCTACGATTCTCGGGTCCAGTGAAGTCTTCGATGTGGAGGACGGAAAATTAGGAGTCGGTGTTACAGGATATGTCTATTTTGTAGACTTTGACCGTACGCGTCCCAGAGAAAGAAAATGTAAAATAGTTGTCATTGGAGAGTAAGGAGGAGAATATGGGAAACATGCAGTCACCGTTTTTGATTGTAAATCCAAAGTCATATTTATACGGAAACGAGAGCCTTAAATTGGCGAAGGCCGCGGATCAGGCGGCTAAAGATACCGGCCTTAAGATCATCTTCACATGCCCGTATGCAGATGTGAGAATGATTCGTGAAAATACGGAAAACATCATTGTCTGCGTACAGTCTATGGACCCGCTGGTACCCGGACGCGGAATGGGGCATGTACTTCCGGAGTCTTTGAAGGAAGCAGGAGCAGACGCAGTATTTCTGAACCATGCCGAAAACCCTAAGACGCTGTCCGACCTGCATGCATGTATCCGGCGTGCAGCCGAGCTTAATATGACTTCTATCGTATGTGCGGACACCATCACGGAAGCAAAAGCCGTGGCGTGTATGAACCCGGATGTTGTCCTGGCGGAACCGACGGATCTGATCGGAACCGGTCAGGTAGCAGACGATGCTTATACAATGGAAGCAATTAATCAGGTACGAAAAGTAAATCCTGATGTACTGGTGGTGGTTGCCTCCGGAGTCAGCACGGCGGAGGATTGTTACAACATGGTACGGCTTGGGGCTGATGGCACGGGAGGAACGTCCGGGATTTTGAATGCCCCTTCCCCGGCTGTCAGGATCAGGGAGATGGCAGAAGCGATCGTGAGGGCAGTGAAAGCTTCTGATTAGATTAAATTAATTTTAGGAATACCCATAATTTCTGCGGGCAGAAATTATGGGTATTTTTGTGCAGTGGAAAGAATGAATAATAAAAAAATAGAAAAATATGGTATAATTATAAGAATAACCCTCGCATACGAAATATTAAAGCCAAGGAGGTATTAGTCAATGCATATTAAAAAATTGTTAGGAGAGTCAACTGAATATGATAAAAAACAGGCAGTAGAAATGAGGAAACCCAAGAGCTGGCTGAAAAGCATCAGTTCATTTGCCAATGGAAACGGAGGAGTCTTAATATTTGGTGTTACCGACTGTGACGAGATCGTGGGTATCAATAATATAAAAGAGGCATCTGAATTTGTAAGCCAGAAAATAAAAGAGAGGATTGATCCGATACCTGAGATTATTGTGGAACTTCATGAGGCAGAAAATGAAAAATATATTTTAACCGTCACCGTTTTGAAAGGAAATGAAACTCCTTATTATTACAAAGGAGACGGAACGGTTGAGGCTTTTATTAGAGTTGGAAACGAATCGATATCCGCAAATGCAACCGAACTAAAAAGGCTGGTCCTTCTAGGCAGGAACTCTTCTTACGATTCACTGATTTCAGATTATGATTTTCAGGATTATGCTTTTTCAAAATTCAGAGAGAGATATAAAGAATGGAATGGAAGCAGTATATCAGAAAAAAGCTTTGCTTCTTTTGGACTTGTTGAAACAAATGGAAAGCTGACAAATGCGGGAGTGCTGCTTTCGGATCATTGCCCGATCCGCCATTCCAGGATTTTTTGTACAAGATGGAATGGTTTAGATAAAAGTGGGGGTCAGATTGATGCTTTGGATAGTGCAGAATACAGCGGCAGTCTGCTTATCCTTCTTAATGAGGGAGTCAGCTTTGTCAAAAGAAATATGAAAATATTATGGAGAAAGACTCTTAACTCAAGAATCGAGATGCCGGATTATTGCGAACGCAGTGTTTTTGAGGCATTGGTTAATGCATTGATTCATAGAGATTATTTGATTAATGGAAGCGAGGTTCACATTGATATATTTGATGACCGTCTTATGATTTATTCTCCAGGAGGAATGCCTGATGGAACGAGGGTACAGGATCGGAATATTGATACAATACCATCTACACGAAGAAATCCGGTGTTGGCAGATGTGTTTCACCGATTAGGATATATGGAACGACAGGGAAGCGGACTGAATAAAATAACGAGTGCTTATAAAAGTGCGATAAACTTTCAAGAAGGACTGGAACCCAAATTTTTTTCTGACAGAGTGGAGTTTACTGTTACGCTGAAAAATCTGAATTATAAAAGTGAAGCTAAAAGTGAAGCTAAAAGTGAAGCTAAAAGTGAAGCTAAAATTTCAGAATTGACCGATTTAGAGCGGAAATTATGCAAATATCTTCAAAAAAACCCGAGAGTTACTCAGATGGAGGTAAAGGAAAAATTTGGACTATCCAGAAGCAAGGTGCAGAGAACAATCAAAAATTTAATAGACAAAGGGTTTATAATCCGGGAAGGGTCACGGCGAAACGGAATTTGGAAAGTCCATATAAATTAAAACGACACAGGAATTTAAAAAATGACCGGTCTGTTTTTAGCAAACAGGGACACGATCCAGTTTTATAGCAATCGTGTCCCTGTTCGTTATATGCTATTTATTCATTGATAATGGTCACCAGCTCTGCCGCCTTTTTGCTGACATTTTCTATGGACTGAATGCTAAGTCCGATGACGTTCACTTCGTTATGATTCTGTTCATACGCTTCTCCAAAGGTAGAAATAAAAGCTTTTCTTAAATCAGAACCGTAATTTACCTTCAACAAGTTAAATTTCCTTGCCTTCTGGATCGTCTCAAACGGAATCCCGGAACCACCATGCATAACAAGCGGCACGGGAGAAACCTTTGAAATTTCTTCTAATAACGGAAGATCGACTTTTGGAGTCAGATCCAGGCCGTGTACATTTCCAACGGATACAGCCAAAAGATCACAGCCGGTTCTCTCGGCAAAATCTGCCACCATGGAAGGATCCGTTTTGCTGTCTGCTTCGTTTACGATATCCTCCTCTTTCCCCTGGAGGGTCCCCAATTCTGCCTCAACAGGAACTCCGTAGAAGTGGCAGTACTGTACTGCGCGTTTCACCTCCTGAATGTTTTCTTCAAACGGAAGATGAGAGGCATCGATCATAATAGAAGTAAATCCTGCATCCACACATGCTTTCACATGTTCGTAAGATTTTCCGTGATCAAGGTGAAGACCCACCGGCACATCACTGTCCTTTAAGGCATCTTTCGCAAGATATGTGATTGTGTCCGGGCTTGAGAGTCTTAAGTTATTAGAAGATATCTGAATATATCCGGGAAGTCCTGCCTTGTTCAATCCTTTGGCGATGGCATAAGTCATTTCCAGGTTTGTCGTGTTAAATGCAGGCAGGATATAATGATGGTCTTTTGCATATTTCATCAGGTCAAATCCATTTACAATTTTCATTTCCATATAGCGGCGGGGTTAAAAAAGCCGCTTCCTCCTATCTAATCTGAAATTTTTCATTTTTACCGTTCACCAGTACGTACTAAGCTTGATTCGATTATAACAGGGAAAAAGTCTGTAACTGTTTCGGTTATTGCACGAATCATGCCGCAAAATCCATTCCGGAAGAAAGAAGCTTCTGCGTAATAAATTGCGCAGTTAATCATGCAAAATGCTGGCGGAAACTGCGGCAATGATTGTGCAAATGTCTGTGAAAAACCCGGAAAGCGGCGTGGTATACTTCAATTACATCAAAGACCAGATGAAAAGGAGGGAAAAAGATGAAGGTCATTGCAGTATCCCACGGCAGCTATTCAAAAGGGCTGGTGGAAAGTACCCAGATGCTCGTGGGCGAACAGGAGGATTTGGTAGCATATGGGCTGTTCCCCGAACAGACAGTAGCAACTTTAACGGAAAAACTGAAAGCGGAGATTGATCAAACCGAAGATGGAGAAGAGATCCTGTTCGTATCTGATCTGTTCCACGGAAGTCCGTTCAATGCGATTGTTTCTTTAATGGAGCATCATGACATATATCACGTGACGGGAATTAACCTGCCATTAATGGTAGAGGTAATGATGGGGCGCTATGCGGGAAAAAATGCGGCAGAGATTTGCGCAGGGCTCATAGAAGCGGCGCCGGGAACAGTAAAAGACGTAAGAAAGTTATTTGAGGAGGTAGATGAGGAATGAAAAATGTCGTGTTAGCCAGAGTCG
Source organism: Anaerostipes faecis (assembly GCF_910574135.1). Classification (NCBI taxonomy): domain Bacteria; kingdom Bacillati; phylum Bacillota; class Clostridia; order Lachnospirales; family Lachnospiraceae; genus Anaerostipes; species Anaerostipes faecis. The sequence continues at coordinate 91,451 of NZ_CAJSYK010000010.1, forward strand.
ATGACAGGCTGATTCATGGAGAAGTTGTCTCTGTATGGACTCCGAGCTTAAATGTCAACAGGATCATCGTAGTGGATGACGAAGTTGCGGCAGACAAATTCAACAAACGGGTCATCAAAGCCCTTGCTCCAAATGGTGTTAAGGTAAATGTATACGGGACCGAAAAAGGAGCGGAGGTTCTTAAAAAAGATCCGAAGGAAGCAGGAGAGAGGGTTATGATCCTCACAAAAACACCCATTACATATGACCGCATGACGGATCTGGGTCTTGAGATTAAGGACGTTAACCTCGGCGGAATGGGACTTAGAGGAGAAAGAACACCGTTTATCAAAAATGTAGCCTGTGATCCGGATGAGATCACCGCGATTAAAAACCTGATGGCAAAGAACGTGCATGTTTATTATCAGCTCGTCCCTGAACAGCAGGTGATTGAAGTTACCGGATACTTGGATAAATAGAAGGAGGAAGTATATATGGAAAAGATGACCATCATACAGGCAGCCTTATGCGGGGTTGTTTACTGGCTGGCAGTTGGAAACCTGCCGTTTGTAGGCCTTTGGTCCTTACAGAGACCGCTGGTCTGCGGTATGATCACCGGCTTAATTCTGGGCCATCCGGTACAGGGAGCCGTGATCGGTGCAACCATTAACTTAGTTTATTTGGGATTCATGTCGGCGGGAGGAAGTATGCCTGCAGATATGGGACTGGCAGGAGTCTTGGGAACAGCCTATGCGATCGTCGGCGGTTTGGACACCGATACCGCTTTGGCGCTGGCAGTACCGATCGGTATTCTTGGAACGATTGTCTGGGCAGGACGTATGACCTTTGACTGCTTCTTTGTACATATTGCAGATAAGTATATAGAAAAAGAACAGTATAACAAAATCTGGCGGGCAAATGTCTTATTTCCTCAGATCATGTGTTTTCTCATGACGGCAATCCCGTGTGCTCTCGCCGCATACTTTGGGTCTAACTATATCCAGGGAATCCTGAATATGTTAAGCGGAAAAGTACTGACTGTCTTCCAGATCATTGGTGGTTTAATGCCTGCACTCGGAATCGCGATTACACTGCAGTACATCTTCAAAGGGGAATCAAAAGTATTTCTGTTTGCAGGGTTCTTATTGGCTGTATACTCAAAGCTTCCATTACTGACATTGGGTATCATCGCATTGCTCGTGGCAGTTGTATACGTTCAGGTCACCTCTGCTATGGAACCGGCAGAAGCAGCAGTTATTGATGATGAAGATGATGAGGAGGACGACTAAGATGGAAAATAAAAAGAAAAGTTTGATCCCAAAGGCCGCCTTGATTAAAGCCTGGTTCATTTGGGAGACATTTCCCCAGACATGCTATAACTATGAAAGAATGATGGGGCAGGTTGTTGCCCACATGTTTTCGGCAATCATTAATTTCCTGTATAAAGATAACCCGGCAAAGCGCAAAGAGGTCATGAAACGGGAAATTGAATTCTTCAATGTACATATTGAGTTCGGTGCATGTATCCTTGGTATGGCGGTTGCCCTGGAAGAACAAAAGGCCATGGGTGAAGAGATACCCGATGAATTTATCACGAACTTAAAAACTTCTCTGATGGGGCCTTTAGCCGGTATGGGTGATACCATCTGGCAGGGCGTGGTAATCCCGATTCTTTTAGCGGTATGTATCGACTTAACCCGTTCCGGAAGCGGAAATATATGGGGAGCCATCATATACGCAGTTGTGATTATTGCAGCCGCATATGGCCTGAGTTACTGGAACTTTATGTTCGGCTATAAAGCCGGAAGTGAGGCAATCATGGACTTCCTTGAAAAGGGAATCCTCAATAAATTGATCAAAGGTGCTTCCATCATGGGATGCATGGTAATGGGCGGCCTGGTGGTCAACTATGTAAAGGCAAGCTGCGGACTTAAAGTGGTAAGTTCCACATCTACTTATGACATTCAGACGAGCTTTCTGGACGCAATCTGTCCAAGCATCCTTCCGCTTGCAGTGACCATGCTCGTTTACTATCTGATGAACAAGAGAAGATGGTCTTCACTGAAAATCATCGGGCTGATCGTTGTAATCGGTGTGGTAGGCGGAGCCACCGGAATCCTGGCATATTAAGTTCAGAAAGAGTGAGAAAGATGAAAGCAATCATATTAAATCAACCAAAAGATTTTGCCGTCAAAGAGATTGAATTACCGGAGTTAAAAGAAGGCGAGGTGCTGATCCGGATCAAGGATTCCGGCATCTGTACCAACGATGTACGGGACTTTAATGGAGACTGCAGTTACAGCTACCCAAGGATCGGCGGACATGAGTACTGTGGAGTGATCGAGGAACTTGGAAGCGGAGTCAATAAGAAACGTTTCTCTAAGGGACAGAAAGTGGTCCAATATATCATTGACGACTGCAGGGAATGTTTCTTCTGCAAGCATGGGGAAGAAAACATCTGTGAAGAACATCCGAAGAGCAAAATTTTCACAAACCCGGACGGATTGTCAGGATACGGCGGATTTGCAGAATTTGTTGTGGCAAAAGCAGAAGACCTGTTTGTATATCCGGACAGTACATCGTTTGAAAAAATGGCATTTACCGAGCCTTTGGCATGTGTAGTCAACAGTATCACCCGTACAAATATTCAGTTTGGAGATGATGTGGCTGTCATCGGAGGCGGTACCATGGGCATGCTTCACGTAATGCTTGCCAAATTAAAGGGAGCCAGAGTGATTTTAAGTGAGCCGCTTAAGGAGCGAAGAGACAGGGCGCAGAAGCTTGGATGTGACGATGTAATCGATCCGATGGCGGAGGATGCCGCTGAAAAGGTAAAAAAACTCACCGGCGGCAGAGGTGCCCAGGTGGTATTCAATACGACAGCGATCCCGGCCATTGCGGCTCAGGCTGTGGAAATGACTTCCCCCGGAGGCATGAGCGTCATGTTCAGCTCCATGCATCCAAACAATCCGGTGCCGGTAGATATGGGAGCCGTGCATTCTTACCAGAAGACAGTCACAGGCGCCGTTAGTCCGACCATTACATCTTTCCACCAGGCGGTACAGCTGATTGGAAAAGGGCTGATCGACCCAACCGTTCTGACGGAACAGATTTTTGATTACCGGGACTTTGGCAAAGCCATTGAGGCGGCAATGAAACCGGATACATATAAAGTGATCCTCAGATTTGGAGAATAGCAAATGGAACAGTATATTGGAATTGATATAGGGACTTCTTCTGCAAAGCTGACGCTGATCGACGGAGCGGGAGAGATCAGGAGAGAAAGCAGCAGAGAGTATGAAATTTCACAGCCAAAACCGGGATGGAAGGAGATTGATCCCGAAATCTGGATGAATGCGGTGGAAGAAGCCATGGCGGAACTTCTTTCAGGAGAAGATCCGGAGCACATCGGAGCCATTGGTGTCACGGGACAGATGCATACCGCAGTATTTCTTGGATGGGACGGAGCGCCTATACGCCCGGCATTGATGTGGAATGACACAAGGACCATGGATCTTGTAAAGGAAACAAAAGAAAAGATCTATAAGGTCCCGGAAGTTTCCTATATCTCCAATATCATTTCCACCGGAAGCCCGGCAATTAACCTGCTGTGGCTGAAGAAAAATGAACCGGAACATTTTCAGAAGATGAAGACATTTTTGATCGGACCGGATTATATCGTTTTTCGGCTTACGGGGCAGTGTCAGACTGATTATTGTGAGGCATCCACTTCTTCTCTATTTGATTTAAAGACAGGAACATGGTCTTCGGAGATCCGGAAAATCTTAGGGTTTCCGGAGGACATTTATCCAAAGGTAAAAGGAAGCGGAGAGACGGCAGGATATGTGGCCGAAGTCTGGAGGCGAAAATTCGGCTTCAAAAAGCAGGTAAAAGTGATTGTCGGCACCGGAGATAATCCGGCAGCAGCCATATCCACAGGATGCTTTTCCAATATGTATCCGGTCCTTTCGCTTGGAACATCCGGTGTCCTGATGTTCCCGAAGGAAAAGATAGAGTTTGGGGCAAAAGGAAAAAATATTATGTTTTCTGTGGATGGTGAAAACACCGTGATTCTGGTCCAGGGTGTGGTACAGTCATCGGGAAGCAGTTTTGGCTGGTGGGTCAGACAGATTCTTAAAACAGATGATTTTTCCGCTGAGACTGACGGAGTGGATCTTTCAAAACTCGGAGAAAACAATCTGATCTTTTATCCGCACCTTGCAGGTGACAAGACGATCTATGGAGACCCGGCTCTGAGGGGAGCTTTGATCGGCATCGGAACTGAAACTGCAAGACAGGAGATAACGGCTGCAGTCATGGAAGGGATTTGTTTTGGTGTGAGACAGCTTACAGAAGTCATGCACGTTGGACGGACTGCGCTTCAGAATCTGAAAGTGACCGGCGGAGGCTCCAAAAATGAAGTATGGATGCAGATTCTTGCGGATGTCCTGAATACGAGAGTAGAACAGCTGGAAAGCGGGACCGGAGCGGGATATGGCATAGCGCTCATGGCAGCCGCAGCTGCAGGGCAGGACGTAACACTTGAGCAGATGGTTGGCAGGACCGTTCGGATTAAAAAATGTTTTAACCCAAGAAAATATAATGCGGGGCTTTATGAAATCAAATACCAGAAGTATAAAAAGATATATGGGGCGCTGTCAGAAGTGCTCCGTGAGCAGAAAGGGTGATTTGGAAATGGGGACATGTGATATCTGTGATGCACCTTTGGGAATGTTTAAGAAATTTCGATATGCGGAAGGGTATATCTGCAAAGAATGTTATGAAAAGGCCAGCAACTATTTTACAGAGACGATCGCAAAGAAAAGTTATGGTGAAATCAGGGAGTTGTGCGAAAGGAAGAGTGAACTTTCAGAGGACTTTGAAATTACAGGGCGGATCGGGAATTATATTTTGATGGATGAGAAAAACAGAAAGGTCTGCCTTCTCAATAACCGCATTAACCAAAAGCAGGTTTCAGAGCCGGAGTTTTATTCGCTGGATTGGATCAGCAGGTGTCGGATCGATTACAGACCTTTTATGTCTCTTGAAGAACTGGAACATAAGATCAAGGCAAAAGAGGCGGGTACGATTCAATACCTGAAGGTTTTGATCAAACTCCGGGATGGCCGGGAGAAACAGATTTCTTTGTTCTCAAATCCCGTCAGGATCAAAAGCTTTGCAATGAAACAGTCCTTCTCATTTGCAAAACGGATCGCGGAAGAAATCGAAAGGCTGAGAGGTGAATCTGTCCAGGTATGATCAGGGAGGAAAAAGATGAAGCAGTTTGATTTTGAGGTGCAGTCACCCGTTGGGATCCATGCGCGTCCGGCTGTACTGCTGGTGGAGAAGGCGCGGACGTACCAGAGCAAAATAACTCTGGAAAAGGGATCTCAGAGAGCGAATGCCAAAAATATGATATCTCTTCTGACACTCAGGGCTCATCAGCATGAAGTAGTAACCTTTATCATAGATGGTGCGGATGAGAAAAAGGCAGAAGAGGAATTGAAAGAATTTTGTATTCATAATCTCTAAGAAGACAGCATCTTTATCAACGGAATCGGCGGCGTTGATAAGGATGCTGTTTTAAGTATTTTGTTGTTATAAGTTAAGCATTTATGCCGGAAACTCCCTCTAAATACTTGATAACAATTGATCAAAGTGGTATATTTAATCTTAATATGGAATCATATCAGTTGGGATAATTCCCTTGCTAAGGAGGAAAAGGATGGACAACCTCGCAAAAGAGATTGAAGATTTAAAAAGAGAAAGAAATGCGGTCTTATTGGCCCATTATTATGTAGATGATGCTGTACAGGCAATTGCGGATTATGTTGGGGATTCGTATTACCTCGCAAAGGTAGCGCTGAATGAGTCGAAAGATGTGATTTGTTTTGCCGGTGTAAGCTTTATGGGAGAAAGTGCAAAGATCCTGAATCCTGACAGGACTGTGATCATGCCGGACCAGCTGGCTGACTGTCCGATGGCCCATATGGTAGACTTGGACAAGATCCGGAAAGTAAGAGAAGAGTATGATGATCTGGCAGTGGTCTGTTATATAAATTCCACGGCAGAGATCAAGTCTTATTCGGATGTCTGTGTGACATCTTCCAATGCCATGAAGATTGTAAAGGCTCTGCCTCAGAAGAATATTTTCTTTATTCCAGATGAAAACCTGGGAAGATATATCGGATCAAAAATACCGGAGAAGAACTTTATTTACAATGACGGATTCTGTCATGTACATACAAGCATTACCGCAGACAATGTTAAGAAAGCCAAGGAAGCACATCCGGATGCAGAGATCCTTGTACATCCTGAGTGTACGATGGATGTAGTGGAACTGGCCGACTATGTAGGGAGCACATCCGGGATCATCGATTATGCCACTGCATCTGATGCGGACAAGTTTATCATCTGTACAGAGATGGGGGTATTATACGAACTTAAGCAGAAGAATCCGAATAAGACATTTTATTCTGTGGGACACAGACAGTTCTGTCCGAACATGAAGAGGATCACCCTTGAAAATGTCAGAGACACACTCAGAGATATGAAAAATCAGGTGGAATTGGATGAGACACTGCGTCTTGACGCAAAGAAAGCGTTGGATAAGATGCTGCGTATTGCTCAGTAGATAAAAAGCAGCCGTTTATCCGGGGGAAAGGATTATTTTTAATTATGAGATCAGCAGATGTAATTGTGGTTGGAACCGGCGCTGCGGGATTGTTTCACGCTCTGTTCCTTCCAAAAGATTACAGAGTCATTATGATTACCAAGACAGAAGTAGAGGAAAGTGATTCCTTTCTGGCGCAGGGAGGAATTTCCGCACTGCGCAATGAAGAAGATTACGACTTGTACTTTGAAGACACCATGAAGGCCGGACACTATGAAAATGACAGAGCAGCCGTGGATAAGATGATCACCCGTTCCAGGGAAATCATCCATGAGCTTATCGGATTCGGTGTTCAGTTTGATCAGAGAGATGGGGAGACTGAGTATACCCGGGAGGGGGGACATTCCATTTTCCGGATTCTTCATCATGATGATGTGACAGGAAAAGAAATTACGGGCAAGCTCTATGAGGAAGTGAAACGGCGGGATAACATTGAGATCCTTACTCACTCTACGATGATCGACCTGATTGAGGAAAAAGGGGCCTGCCGGGGAGTTGTCTATGTGACATCCAAAGGAGATGTGGACTGCATCTATGCAGGAAAGACCGTACTCGCAACGGGAGGAATGGGAGGACTGTTCAGACATTCCACCAATTACAGACATCTCACCGCAGATGGGTTGGCAATCTGCCTGCGCCATAACGTGGAGATCCAGAATATCAATTACATACAGATTCATCCGACTACTTTTTATTCTGACAAGCCGGGCAGGAGCTTTTTGATCTCGGAGTCTGTCAGAGGGGAAGGAGCCTATTTATACAATAAAGACGGGGAACGGTTTATAGATGAGCTGCTGCCCAGAGATATTGTGACCGCGGCCATCCGTGAGCAGATGGAGAAAGATAGGACCGATTATGTGCGGCTGTCTGTGACTCATCTGGACGGAGAGCGGATCAGACAAAGATTTCCTAACATTTATAAGCAGTGCCTGGAAGAAGGATATGACATGACGAAGGAATGGATTCCGGTGACTCCCGCACAGCATTATTTTATGGGAGGAATCAAGGTAGATTTAAGAAGCCGTACATCCATGGAGGATTTATATGCAGTGGGAGAAACCAGCTGCAATGGAGTCCATGGAAAGAATCGGCTGGCAAGCAATTCTCTGCTGGAATCTCTTGTTTTTGCCCTGGAATCCGCCGAGGATATTGCAAAGGCACCAAAAAAGCCTTCAGAATGCCAGGTTGATTTAGCAAAGTATCATGATATTTTCGGTATTCAGGAGGAGAACAAACGTCTTGTGCTGGAAGAGATCAAAAGAAAGGATGGGGATTTCTATGATAAATGGTGTAACAATGGCGGTAAACATTGATGAGTATCTGCTGAACGCATTAAAAGAGGACATCACCGGAGAGGATGTCAGCACCAACGCTGTCATGCCGAAGCCGAGACAGGGACAGGTTGAACTGATTTGTAAAGAAGACGGAATTGTCGCAGGCCTGGAAGTGTTTCACCGCGTATTCACACTTCTGGATGAACACGTAATTTTCGAGACAAAGCTGAGTGATGGAGACGAGATCAAAGCCGGTCAGCTTATGGGAGTGCTCAGAGGAGACATCCGGGTCCTGCTGTCAGGAGAGAGGACGGCGCTGAATTATCTTCAGAGAATGAGCGGGATCGCAACGTTTACCAATTCCCTCGTAAAAGAATTAGAAGGTTCCTCCACACAGCTTCTGGATACGAGAAAGACAACACCGAATATGCGTCCGTTTGAGAAATATGCGGTAACGGTCGGAGGCGGCAAGAATCACCGTTATAATCTCTCTGACGGGGTGATGCTGAAAGACAACCACATCGGCGCTGCCGGAGGGGTCCGGGAGGCAGTCTATGCGGCAAGAGCCTATGCTCCATTTGTGCGGAAGATTGAAGTAGAGACCGAAAATCTTGCCATGGTGAATGACGCCCTGGAGGCAGGTGCAGATATTATTATGCTGGACAACATGTCGGATGAAATGATGAAGGAAGCAGTTAAAATCATCGGAAGTCGTGCTCTCACAGAGTGTTCCGGCAATGTGACTAAGGAACGGTTAAAGAAGATCAAAGAGATTGGAGTGGATTTCGTATCTTCCGGGGCATTGACCCATTCGGCTCCGATCCTGGATATTTCACTGAAAAACCTGAAACCAACAGAATAATAAAAGAGTGATATGGGAAGGCCAGAAAATACAGGATATTTTCTGGCCTTTTTCAGTGGTTTTTACTGATAGTGGAAGGGATGTCTTTAAGTGAGCGTTGACAGAAATCATAGGAAAGTCTAAAATAATAAATAATATATATCAATAAATAGTAATAAAAAGTAATAAAAAGGAGTTCCTATGCTTTCCAAGACTGCACAAAAAATAATGAAAGTGCTGATCCATCAGGATGATGATTTTATCACCTATGAGAGAATTGCAGGGATGCTGGAGATTTCTGAGCGGAGTGTACATAATTATATGAAAGAGGCAGCTGAATTTTGTGAAGAGAATGGATATCAGCTTGTCCGCCGGAGGGGAAGAGGGGTCTGTCTTCAGGCAGGGCTGCACAGAAAAGAATTGGAACACTTATTTCCGAAAGACCTGATCCCCTGCGAAACAAGAAAATACCGGATGCGCTATATTGTCAGGACTCTGATTGAAAATGGGGAGCCTTACACGGCGTCTTTGTTTGCGGAGGAGCTGTTTGTCTCCAAATCCACGATCCGCACAGATATCGAGAAGGCAAATAAGATTTTAGAGCCGGACAGAGTATGTATCAGGCAGATCGTGGGAAAAGGAATTGTCATACAGGGCCGGGAATTTGACCTGAGAAAAGTTCTGGTATGCCAAAATCAGAAAGTTTATCTGGAGGAGGCTCCGAAGTCAGCCACAGTGCCGGATTACAGAATCGATCCGGTGACATATGCAAGATTTTTATCTCAGTACAGAAAGAGCACAGCCGATAAGGTAATTTCCTGTATTCAGCAGCTGGAGAGACAGATCGGCATGCAGTTTAATGATTATACATTTTGTATGCTGGCCGAATATACGAGCAGTCAGATGAATCGGCTGAGAGGAGGACATTGTCTGGAAGAGTCTATGATCAGCAGACTTACACTGGTAGAGGAGATCGCCGACTGGACCGACATACTCACAGGACTTCTGAACAGACAATTCCGGATGAACATTGACCCGAGGGAGGGATTGTATCTATATCTTCTGCTTCTCGGAGCGGAAGTACAGAACAGCAGCCGCATTGTTAATAAAAAATTTCTGATCGAAAAAGAGATAGATATCGAAGACGCCGCCCAGAACATGATTCAGTACATTTCTTCCATCGTGGGGAGAGATTTCAGGGAAGATCCTCTGCTAAAGACAAGTACAGCCTTATTTCTGAACAGTTCCTTCATAAGAGTAAAGTTTGGGTTTGAGATTAAAAATCCTTTTCTGGAAGAGATAAAGAGGACGTCCTCAGCCATATTTTCAGCCTGTTTTACGGCAAGCAAAGAATATGAAAGCCTTGTGGGCGCATTTCCGACGGAAGATGAGATCTCATATATGGCAATTCTCTTTGGCGGGGCCATGGTTCAGAATAAGAGGGACATCAATACAGTCGTTATCGGCAGCGGCGGAGTGGGGATCGCTCAGATCATTACCAGGAAGATCGAACATAAGATTATGGATATCAATGTTACATCTGTACTCCCGGCAAATGCAGGAGTCATGATCGATGAGAGTCAGTATGACCTTGTGATCACCACGGTTCCCTCATTGAAGATCAAACACCCTTATGTGGTTTACACGACTCCGCTTGTGGGAGAGCAGGATGTCTTCAGGATCAAGAAAATTTGTCATGAGATGAAAGAAGAGAAAAAGAATCTGGAAAAACGATGGACCATTAAGAATTTGATGGAGGACGAACTGATTTTTCTGGAGTCGGGGACATTGACGAAAAAAGCCCTGTTACATAAGGTGTGCAGAAAGCTGCAGGACGGGGGCTATGTAAAGGACGGCTTTTATGAGGATGTACTGAGAAGGGAAGAGATCAGCGTATCCGTGCTGGGAGGAGGCGTTGCGGTTCCACATGGCATGGCAAATCTCGTTGAAAAGCCGGCTGTGGCGATCATAAAGACGGACCATAAAGTTGAGTGGGATGAGGGAAGCGTGGATGTGATATTTTTACTGGCGCTGAATTTTGAAGACATTCAGTCCACCAGAGCATTTTTTGAAACATTTTACGAAATGACGATGGAAAAGAATGCGGCAAAACTCATAAGGAAAGCGGGTAATAAAGAAGAGATCAAGAATATTATCATGATGAATTCGGATTAAGAAGGTGTCTTTTGGGCACTTTCTTTTTTTATATAATGAAGAGAGACTGAACGCTATGTCATAAACTGCAGTTGTTTACCCGCAATTTTTGGTTTTGCCTCGGTGCAGTGCAGCGTTTTTGCAGATATACAACTGCAAAAAGAGAACAAAAGAGATATTGAATAATAATATAAATAAATATAAAATAATAATAAACAAGGATAAATAATAAAAAGAAAGGAAAGCTATGAAAAGAGCAGCGGAAAAGGAACTTATGGTTTCTGCATCTGTTTCCTGCATGGATCTGTGTCATCTGGCAGATGCCGTAGAGGAAGCCGAGGAAGCGGGAATCTCGTTTTTTCACTATGATATGGTGGATGGAAGGTTTAATGATTGTTTCATATTATCGGAAACACTCTTAAAACAGATGAGAGGCATAACCAGCCTCCCCATAGAAGCTCATCTGGCCGCTTATGAGCCAGAGCGCTATATCGGCATGTATGCCGATGCGGGAGCAGATTACATAGCGGTACACTATGAGGCGATGAAAGAACCTCTCAGGGTGCTTGAACAGATCAGGAAAGCGGGTGTCCAGCCGGTATTGGCATATAAATCCACGACACCCCCGGGGGAGAATTTCATCACACTGGCAGGTGAAGCGGCCTGGATCTTAAAACTCACAGTCGACCCCGGGTTTTCAGGACAAAAGATGCAGGAGGGGGCCCTCGGTCACATCAGGCAGATGAGGACGATGCTGAACGATGCAGGACTGAAGACGAAGATTCAGGCAGACGGCAACATCAATCAGGATACGATTCCGAGAGCGGTAAAAGCCGGGGCAGACATCTTAACCGGAGGAACATCGGGATTGTTTCTTAAAGGAAAGACAGTAAAGCAATGCTGTGAAGACATGCTAAAAGCGGCAGAAGAAGCAAAAGGAGTAAAGAACTATGGAATTAATAAATGAAGGACTGATCGTATTTGACCTGGAAGCGGCGTCACCGGAAGAAACAGTCTCTAAGATTGCCGGAGTAATGGAAGAACAGGGACGTTTGAATGACAGGGCGGCATATGTGGCGGATGTTATAAAGAGAGAGGAGGGAGCGCCGACAAGTATAGGATTTCTGATCGCCACACCCCATGCGAAATCGGTCCATGTAAAGGAACCGTCTCTGGCATTTGCAAGGCTGAAAGACCCGGTGCAGTGGGCGAATGAAAAAGTCCAGATGGTCTTTCAGATCGCAGTTCCGGACCCGGGACAGGGAGATAAGCATCTGGAGATTCTGGCGAAATTGTCAAGAAAGATCATCCATGATGACTTCAGAGAGCAGCTCATGAATGTAACCAATGAAAAAGAAGTGTTGGAACTGATACTATAAGGAGGAGAGAGAAGATGAACGAACTTGCAGGTATTTTTAAAGATACAAGAAAACATCTGATGAACGGAGTGTCCCATATGATTCCGTTTGTAGTGACCGGAGGTATTTTAATGGCAGTTGCCGTCATGGCATACGGGCAGGGAGGTGTTCCGCCGGAAGGGACCTGGATGGCAACTTTATGGAACTTTGGTTCTACCGCGCTGAATTTGATGGTACCGGTTTTGTCAGCATATATTGCGGCATCCATCGCAGACCGTGCGGGTATTTGTCCCGGATTTGTTGGAGGAATGATCTCCATCAGTGTCGGAGCCGGATTCCTGGGAGGAATCGTAACAGGACTTCTTGGCGGAATTGTATGCTACTATTTAAAAAAGATCAAAGTGCCGAAAGCATTGAGCTCCATCATGCCCATCATGATCATTCCGATCGTCGGTTCTTTAGTAACCATGGGATTTATGCAGTATGTCCTTGGAGCACCGATCGCAGGAATTATGGACGGAATGACAAAGGTTATGGAGCATTTGGGAAATGGGAATAAAGTAATTTTAGGTGCAGTATGCGGACTGCTAGCAGGCTTTGACTTTGGCGGACCATTTAATAAGGTAGCATATACCTTTGGCGTGGCTACGGTAAGTGCCGGCGTGTATACATATGCAGGGCCTATGGCTGTGACAATGACAGCACCGCCGCTTGGATGTGCTCTGGCAGCATTTTTAGCAAAGAAAAAGTTTACCCAGGAAGAGAGAGAAGCAGCAAAGAGTGCAGTTGCCATGGGCTGTGTAGGGATTACTGAGGGAGCTATTCCGTTTGCGGCCAACGACCCGCTGCGTGTCATTCCATCGACCATGATCGGTTCGGCTGTAGGCGGAGCCGTGGGTTATCTGTTCAATATTACAAATCCTGTTGCCTGGTCCGGCCTGATTATGATTCCTGTCCTTGGAAATCCAATTGGATTTCTTGTATCCCTTGCCATTGCCGTCGGAGTGACTGCGGGGCTGATGATTCTGCTGAAGAAGGATATTACAGAAGAGGCAGCAGGCACAGACGAAGGGGATTTAGACATTGATCTTTCATTTGAATAAAGAACATCAGAAAATCTAGAGGAGGTATTCTATCATGAAATTTTTAGCGGTTACGGCATGCCCGTCAGGGGTGGCACATACCTATATGTCAGCGGAGGCGCTGGAGAAAGCGGCCAGGAAACATGGGATCGAGATTAAAGTGGAGACACAGGGGTCTATCGGGATAGAGAACCAGATTACACCGGAAGATCTGATCGGAACGGATGCGGTGATCCTTACGAAGGATATGCCGATCAAGGATGAGGACAGATTTGAAAATATTCCAAAGGTCAAAGTAGGAGTCAGTGATGCTGTGAAGAAGGCAGAGGCAATCATTACGAAGCTGGAAAAAATGGTGAAGGAACTTTAAACAAAAACAAGGGCGGCTTTCGTAAAGCCGCCCCCTTTTATACCGTTTTATCTATCTTGTCTCTGCTTTTTGATAGATCCTGTATAATACAGGCTGAAGAATTAAGCATATGACCGCATATACAGGAATGATAACGGCTGCTGTGGTCATGACTTTTCCTCCTAATTCCACAAGTCCGGATTCTTTAATATCTATATATATTTCTAATAACTGATCCGGAAAGAAAGAACACACTCCCGGCAATGTAATGATCCTGCTTAAAAAAGGAAGCGCACACAGTACAATGAACGGCACAATGACGGCTGTTGGAGTCGAACGTGTGATTGCCGATACAAGCATAGCAAGTATGGAAGCAAACAGCGTACCAATATAACCGCCTGCTGCAATAAATAGATATGCCTGCAGAAAAGAAATATTATAAACACTTCTCCACATGTCCAGCTGAATAGGGCAATTTGCACCGTCTGTGCCCAATACGAAAAGTACAGTCAGAGTATATAAAAACACAAAAACAACATAAAAAACCGTGGTAATTAAAAATCCCGCCCACATCTTTGATAAAATCCCTTTACTTCTTCCTAATTTGGCTGAAAAGAAAATAGAATCTGCCTTTGTCTGAAACTCATCTGAAAAAATACCGGATACCAAAAAACCAATGATTAACGCTAAAATCAGAATAAATGTGGATATGTTCTGCAGCAATGCGCTCCATCCGTCTATATATTCATAGTGAAAAGGTGTTTCCAGGTTTTTATATTGCCGTATCAAAAATTTTTTTTGTTCATCCGTAAAAGTTTCTTTTCCCGAATCAAGATATTCTTTTAAAGCAGAAATTCTTTTTTTGTAAATATTTTTCATATCCCTGCCGGAAACATGGTCAGCCGCAAAACCGTCGTAATCTCTATATTCACTGAATGCACAATTAATAACATCAAGAATGCCGGTAATATCCTGCATTTTTGCAAATGCTTTATCCTGTTCCAGCAGGTCATCTGACAATGCTTCTTTGGAATTTTTAATTTTCTTATTTTTCTCCAGCACCTTTTGAAGGACATCCTCGGTAAGATCACCTGCCCATTTGTTCTGGGCTGTTCTAAGGTTTTTTGCCGCTGAGATTCCAGTCGAGCTGTTTCCGTTATCATCAATATACTCAACTTTGTTAATTGTCAGAATACTGGTTAGAATGAGGGTCACCAATAAAACCAGAACGGCTATCCTGTTTTTAAACTTAGAAAATATTTTTTTCAGTTCAAATCGCAGCATTTTCATCACCTGCCTTTTCTCCAAAGTAATATAAAAATACATCCTCTAATGATGCTTTTACACATTTGGCATTTGTAAACGGCCTTTCCTGAGAAATAATGCGCAAAATAATTCCGTCCGGTTCTGTTTTCATATTGGAAATCCTGTACTTTTTTATAAAATCAGAGACCATATTCTTTTCTACAAAACATTCCCATACTGTTTCCGGCATAGAGTTTATGATTTCATCTGCAGATCCTTTGTGCATGAGCTCTCCGTCTTTCATCAGCCAGATTTCATTGGCTATATATTCAATATCAGAAACAATGTGAGTAGACAGAAGAACCAGTCTTTGCTCTGAGAGTTCACTGATTAAGTTTCGGAAACGAATCCTTTCATTTGGGTCAAGCCCTGCCGTGGGCTCATCAAGTATGAGGATTTTTGGATTATTCAGCATTGCCTGTGCAATCCCTGCCCTGCGTTTCATGCCGCCGGATAATTTTTTCATTTTTTTATGCGCTGCCTTTGAAAGCCCTACTTTAAAAAGTAATTCCTTTACCCGCTCTTTTGCGGCAGCCGGAGGGATTCCTTTTAATGCTGCAATATAAAGCAAATAATCCTGCACCGAAAATTGTGGGTAAAACCCAAATTCCTGCGGCAAGTATCCTAATAATCTGCGGTATTCGCTGTCCATTTTGAAAATATCTCTGCCGTCACAGCGGATCGTTCCGCTTGTAGGTTTCAGCAAGGTACACAGCATTCTCATTAACGTAGTTTTTCCTGCTCCGTTTACTCCCAACAGACCATATACTCCGTTTTTCATAGTGAGATTTATATGGTTTACAGCAGTAAAATCTCCAAATTTTTTTGTTAAATGATCAAGTTCTAATTTCATCAAGCGGCACCTCCAAATATTTATTACAACTTTTTAAAATACGGCAGACAGCAAAGACAAGGAAGAGAATTGCAAATCCCAATAAAGTAAACCAGATCGGAACAGCAACGATTTTATATAGACTTTCATTTAAAATGATAAACAGCCATACGGCGCTCCATATAATACATAAAATGATTGCTGCCGTTTCACTGAAACAATATTTGCTGCATAATATACCAAAACAAATACAGGCAGTGATGCTCAATGGAAAAAGAAATTGAATGACCAGCTCTGACACCCCAAAATGCAGTCCCGCTGCAGCAGTCCCGCAAAATACAGTAATCAGAAAGGTATCTATAATGCCAAATAACAGCATACGTGCCGCATATACTTGTTTCAGAGAATAGTAAGAAGCAGCTTCTATTTCCATACACTCATATGACCTGTTTTTCCATAGTTCAGGAATCATAAGTATTACAAACAGTGACGCCATTACCCCCATACTTTTTTTTGCGTATATTTCATCGGTTACAGAGGTTAAAAGAATCCACAATGTCACTAGAAGTAAGAACTGGAGAACCCACCACTTTTTTTGTATGATTTTTGTCTGTATCCATAAAAATTCACGGTAAGACAGCACTCTTTTCCGTTCTGCCGTTAAAAAGGCAGTTTTTGATTTGCGGATTGTTTCTTGTATTCTTTCCTCATGCAGTTCTGCCTGTACGGTTTCTTTATACCTTTTCATCCTTTCTTCCAAATTCATAATTTTCCTCCTTTCTCATTGCTGGAACTTTAAAATACTTATCCACTTATTATATATAACGAATCAGCAGTGGACAAAGATAGTACGAAGAAAAATTTTTTAATACACTAAATTTGCATTATGTCTTGCAAAACAATAATAAATAATATATAATAATATAAAACAATAAATTTAAATATATAGAACAAAACAGGGAAGGAGCAGTATATGGAGGGTGTTTTTCAGACAGACAGAGTAAAATACTTAAAAGATAAAATGTTATCGGAACCAAGGTATGCTTCCATTGAGCAGGCACTCATTATAACGGACAGCTACAAACGACATGAGGATCAGCCGAGGATCATTCAGAGAGCGCTGGCATTAAAAGCATCATTGGAGAAGATTAAGATCAGTGCAGAACCGGAGGAACTGATTGTGGGCAACCGCACGGCAGGAGTCCGCTATGGGGTGGTCTTTCCGGAAAGCGGAAGCACATGGGTGGATAAGGAGTTTGAGACTCTTCCCACAAGGCCGCAGGATAAGTTCCATGTCCATCCGGAAGACATTGAAACATTCAGAAAAGAGATTAAACCTTACTGGGAAGGAAAGTCTCTGGAAGATGTCCTAAATGAGAGATATGGAAAAGAAATAAACGAGATATCAAAAGTAGTGAAGATTAACCAAAAGGACCATGCCCAGGGGCATATCTGCCCTAACTGCGTGACATGGCTGAAGCTTGGTCCGGCAGGACTTCAGGAACAGGCAAGAGAGAAACTTACATCCTGCAGTGAGGAGCAGAGAAATTTCTACGAAAGTGTCGTTCTGGTGATGGAAGGCGTCAGAAACTTTATGCTGCGCTATCATGACCTGATGATGGAGCTTTCAGAAGATCAGGACGATGAAGCCAAGAAAGAATCTATGATCTGTGTGGCAAAAAACTGCAAAAAGCTGAGTCAGCATCCGGCAGAGACCTTTCATGAAGCGGTGCAGTCTATATGGTTTTTGTTTGTGGTTCTGCAGATGGAATCCAATGCTTCTTCATTTTCACCGGGGCGTCTGGACCGCCACCTGATCTCTTACTATGAGAATGACATAAAAGAAGAAAGAATCACAAAACAGGATGCACTCGAAATCATCGAATGTATGTGGCTCAAATTCAATGAGATCGTTTATATGAGAAATTCTCACGGTGCAAAATATTTCGCAGGATTTCCGATCGGGTTTAATATAGCTGTCGGAGGCCAGGATGAGCATGGAAATGATTATTCCAATGATCTTTCGTTTTTATTCCTGGAGGCCCAGAAACACCTTGGACTTCCTCAGCCGAACCTTTCCGTGAGGCTCCACGAGGGCACAGGGGATGATCTTCTATTTGAAGCGGTCCGTGTCGTGTCAAAGGGCAGCGGAATGCCTCAGTTTTTTAATGACAAAGCAGTGATCCCATCCGTCATGGAGCTTGGGATCGAAGAAAAAGATGCCATGGATTATGCCATCGTTGGATGCGTGGAGCTGACGACACAGGGAAATAACCTCGGATGGAGCGATTCTGCCATGTTTAATCTGAATAAGGCGCTGGAAGCCGCAATGACCGGCGGAATCTGTCTGCTCACAGGAGAGAAGATCGCTCCTGATTACGGAAGCCTTGAGACTTATGAAACGTTTGAGGAACTGGAAGATGCATTCCAAAAACAGATCGATTATTTCATGGACAAAATGATCCTGGCCTGTGAGGAGGTAGAGAAGGCACACATCGACCTGCTGCCGTCTCCGTTTCTCTCAGCATCAATCGACGACTGTATGGAAAGAGGAATAGACGTGACAGCAGGAGGAGCAAAATACAACTTATCCGGTATCCAGATGATCCAGGTGGCAAATCTTGCAGACAGCCTGGCGGCAGTAAAACAGATGGTCTATGATGATAAGAAAATTGAGCCGGAAAGACTGCTCCATGCATTAAAGACAAACTTTGAAGGAGATGAGGTCATGAGGACCATGCTCTTAAATAAAGTGCCTAAGTACGGAAACGACGTGGACTGGGTGGACGCCATGGGTACAAAATGGGCCGAATATTTTAAAAACCGTCTGCGCACATTTAAAAACTACCGCGGAGGTCCATACCACACGGGAATGTATACAGTCTCAGCCCATGTACCCATGGGGGAAAATGTCGGGGCGTCACCGGACGGACGCTACGCAGGAGAGCCTCTTGCCGACGGCGGTATGTCTCCGGTTTATGGAAGAGATATGAAAGGTCCGACGGCGGTCCTGAAATCCGTATCAAAACTGGATAAAAATCTTACCACAAACGGAGGGCTGCTGAATATGAAATTTCTGCCTGAATTTTTTAAAAACGAATCCGGTATCCGAAAATTTGCCGGGTTTCTGCGAAGCTTTGTAGACCTGGAAATCCCTCATATACAGTTTAATGTTGTGCGGAGAGAGGATCTCATAGCAGCAAAGAAAAATCCGGAGCAGTACAGGGGCCTTACGGTCCGGGTGGCCGGATATACCGCATATTTCACAGAACTTGCAGATGAACTTCAGAATGAGATCATCGCCCGCACCAGCTACGGAGACATATGATATGAAAGGAACAATCTTTGACATCCGCAGATTTTCAACCCATGACGGGGACGGTATCCGGACGACGGTCTTTTTCAAAGGCTGTCCCCTGTCCTGTGTGTGGTGTCAGAACCCGGAGGGGATTTCATTAAGGCGGCGTCCGCTATATTTTGAGAACCGGTGCATACACTGTAAAATGTGTGCGGCAAAAAGCGTGAACGGCGGAATGAAATGCAGGGGAGATACGATGCTCATGAATATTGACGCGTCGGAAGACTGGGAATATCTTGCAGAATTGTGCCCGTCAGGTGCTATCGCCATGGATTCCAGGGAGTACAGCGTGAAAGAAGTGATGGAAGAGATCAGAAAAGACATGGTATTTTACAGGCATGGCGGCGGAGTCACTTTGTCAGGAGGAGAGCCGCTGCTTCAATGGGAGTTTGCACTGGAAATACTGGAGCAGTGCAAAAAAGAAGGAATTCATACTGCGATAGAGACTTCCCTGTATGCAGAACAGGAGGTACTTGGAAAACTTTTGCCGTATCTGGATCTGATCTTTGCAGATTTTAAAATAATGGATGGGGAAAGACACATAAAGTACGTGGGAGTACCAAATCCGAAGATCAAAGAAAATATAAGGTATCTGCTGGAATCGGAAAAGAAAGACCAGGTCATCATACGGACACCGATGATCCCGGGCCTTACCGCGTACAGAGATAATCTTACGAAAATTGCCGGATATATCAGCAGGATATATCCCGATGTTTCATATGAAATTCTAAACTATAACCCCCTGGCGGAAGCCAAGTATCATTTAATTGGCAAAGAGTTCTGTTTTGCCGAAAATCCAGAGATGTATTCCAAATCACAGATGAGAGAATTTGAGAGCTGGGCAAGACAGGGCGGTGTAAGCAATACGATCATGGAAATTTAAATAAAGGAGAACAAGATGAAATTTATTATTGATGATGCAGATGTGGAAGCTATTAAAAACTTATATGAGTATTTTCCTGTGGAAGGGGTAACTACCAACCCGTCCATCTTAGCCAAGAGCAAACGGCCTCCATATGAGGTGCTTGGTGAAATTCGTGAATTTATCGGAAAAGATGCGGACCTTCACGTGCAGGTTGTCTCAAAGAGTGCCGAAGATATGGTCACAGAAGCAAAAGAAATGCAAAAACGACTTGGAGAGAATACATATATTAAAGTCCCCACTACAAGGGAAGGATTAAAGGCAATGAAACTTCTGTCTGCCAAAGGGGTAAAGATAACGGCCACGGCCATTTATACTCCGATGCAGGCATTTTTAGCGGCAAAGGCAGGCGCCGCTTATGCAGCGCCATATGTAAACCGTATCGATAATCTGGGGGCCGATGGAATTGAGACGGTGAAGAAGATTCACGATATTTTTCAGAACAATGGGCTTAAAACAGAAGTGCTGGCTGCCAGCTTCAAGAATTCGCAGCAGGTATTGGAACTCTGTGCCTATGGGATCGGTGCTGCAACCATCGCGCCGGATGTCATAGAGGGACTGATCAAAAATGACGCTGTAACCGCCGCAGTAGGCGCATTCACAAAAGACTTTGAAGGACTGTGCGGCGAAGGAAAGACCATGAAGGATTGTTGTTAAAGCAGTATAGAAAAAACAGGGGCCGATTGAGAGCTTTTTCAGTGATTAATAAAAGCGCATGACAAGAGCATGCGCTTTTGTTAAGTATGACGGGCATGTCCGTGTTCT
This sequence comes from Anaerostipes faecis, assembly GCF_910574135.1. Taxonomy (NCBI): domain Bacteria; kingdom Bacillati; phylum Bacillota; class Clostridia; order Lachnospirales; family Lachnospiraceae; genus Anaerostipes; species Anaerostipes faecis. Next base: position 112,343 of record NZ_CAJSYK010000010.1, read on the forward strand.
GTGGTGCAAGTCCACATAGGCGTAGCTACCGACGAACTTGTAAGCGACTCCCAAGGTTTGCATCGTGAGGTGTGGGCGAGAAGAAGGGATAGCGAAATCGTAGCCCTACGGACAGAAACCCGATAT